>JADGON010000175.1 GCA_017882945.1 Acidimicrobiia bacterium
GGATCCCCGGAGCCCGATCGCCCGACCGCGGTCATTCGGCGGGCTCCGGCGGCCCACCTACTCGTCGAGGATCCCCGGAGCCCGATCGCCCGACCGCGGTCATTCGGCGGGCTCCGGCGGCCCACCTTCTCGTTTTGGCGTCATGTACCCACCTATTTCGTGGGTAGGTGACGCCAAAACGGGGGCGGGGGGATGGAGGGCGGGTCAGAGCTCGATGGTGCGGGTGATGCGGACGGTCTCGAGCAGGCGGCGGTCGTGGCTGACGAGCAGGAGCGTGCCGTCGTAGCCGTCGAGCGCGAGCTCGAGCTGCTCGATCGCCTCGAGGTCGAGGTGGTTGGTCGGCTCGTCGAGGACGAGGCAGTTCACTCCCCCGGCCATGAGGCCCGCGAGGATCGCCCGGCTGCGCTCCCCCGGTGACAGCTCGGCACCGACCCGCTCGACGTGCGCGGCAGTCAGCCCGAACTTCGCGAGCAACGACCGCGACTCGGCCAGCTTCATCCCGGTGGCGGCGCGGAACGCGTCGATCAGCCGCTCGTCGGGCGGGAGCTGCGCGCGCGACTGGTCCATCTCACCGACCTGCACGCCCGGACCGATCCAGCGGCGACCCGACGTCAGCGGGATCTCGCCGAGCAGTGCCCGCAGCAGCGTCGTCTTGCCGCTGCCGTTCGGGCCGAGGATCGCGATCCGCTCCTGCCAGCCGATCTCGAGGTCGATCGGGCCGAGCCGGAAGCTCCCCCGGGTCACCACCGCGCGCTCGAGGCGGACCACCACGTCGCCACTGCGCGCCGACGGCGCGAGCTGGAGGCGGAGCTCCCAGCCCTCCCAGGGCTTGTCGACCGCCTCGAGCCGGTCGATCGCCCGGTCGGTGATCTTCGCCTTCGACGCCTGCTTCTCGCTGCGCTGCGTCTCGCGGTGACGGATGTGCTTGTCGTTCTCGCCGCTGCGCTTGATATTGCGCTTCCCCTGCTCGGACCACCCCTTCTGCGTGCGCGAGCGCTCGAGCAGCGCGGACCGCTTCGCCCGGAACTCGTCGTAGCGCGCGTACTGCTGGCTCCGGGCCAGGTCGCGCGCCGCGACGTAGTCACTCCACGAACCTGCGTACTCCACCGCGCGGCGGGACTCCTCCTGCAGCTCGAGCATCCGGTGCACGCTCCCGTCGAGGAACGCGCGGTCGTGCGACACCACGACGACGGCCCCGGCCGCCTCATCGACGAACTGCTCGAGCCGATCGAGGCCGGCGAAGTCCAGGTTGTTGGTCGGCTCGTCGAGCAGGAGGACGTCGAAGCGACTCAACAGGATCGCCGCGAGCGCGGCGCGCGCGGCTTGCCCGCCGGAGAGCACCGCGACCTCGACGTCGAGCCGGTCCGCGGCCAGGCCGAGATCGGCGCCCACCGCGCCGATCCGGGCGTCGAGATCGTCGCCGCCGAGCGCGAGGAACTGGTCGAGCGCCTCCGTGTACACCTGCGCCGCGCCCGGGTCGGTCTCCAGCGCGACCGTGAGCCGGTCGAGCTCCGCACTCGCGGCGGCCACACCCGTGCGACGGCCCAGGTACGCACGCAGCGTCTCCCCCGGCCGGGCGTCGGGCTCCTGGGGGAGGAAGCCGACGGTCAGCGACCTGGGCGCCCGCTCCACCGCACCCTCGTCCGGCCGGATCTGGCCGGCGAGCACGCGCAGCAGCGTCGTCTTGCCGATCCCGTTCGGGCCGACGACGCCCAGCCGGTCCCCCGCGGCGACCGCCACCGACACGTCGTTCAGGACGAGCCGCCCGCCGAGCGAGACCGTCACCCCCCGAGCCGACAGCATGCGTGTGACCCTAGAAGGCCCGCCCCCGGCCCCCAGCCGACTTTGTGTCGCCGCCGGTGACCGAGGCAGAGCTTCGCAGCGTCAGGGCACCGGTCGGGGAGTGAGGCAGGAGCGGTGACTCAGACGGGGGCGACGACGGGGGTCGGCACCGGTGCTGGTTCCAGGGCCCAGTCGAGGACCTGGGTGACGTCCTCGGCGAGATGGAAGGTCATGTGCTCCCGCACGGACTCGGGGACATCCTGGAGGTCCGGCCCGTTGCGCTTGGGCAGGACGACCGTGGTGAGACCGGCCCGCTGCGCCGCGAGGACCTTCTGCTTGAGCCCGCCGATCGGCAGCACCCGGCCTTGGAGCGTGACCTCGCCGGTCATCCCGACGTCGGCCCGCACCGGCCGCCCGGTGAGCCGCGACACGAGCGCGGTGGTCATCGTGACGCCTGCGGACGGTCCGTCCTTGGGCACGGCGCCGGCGGGCACGTGCACGTGGAAGCGCCGCTGCTCGAGCGCATCCGCCTCGACCCCGAGGGCGTCGGAGTTCGCGCGGATGTAGCTCATCGCGATCTCGGCCGACTCCTTCATGACGTCGCCGAGCTGGCCGGTCAACGTCAGCCCGGGCTCGCCGGGAAGGCTGGTCGCCTCCACGAACAGCACGTCACCGCCGGTACCCGTCACTGCGAGTCCGGTGGCCACCCCCGCGGCGGACGTCCGCTCACGCACTTCCTCGGCAAAGAACCGCGGGCGTCCGAGCAGCGCCGGCACGTCGTCGGCTCCGATGCCGACCGGCGGCACCGACTCGCCACCGGCGATCTTCGCCGCGCTCTTGCGCAGCAGCTTGCCGAGCTCGCGCTCGAGGTTCCGCACGCCCGCCTCGCGGGTGTAGTCCGCGACCACGGCGCGCAACGCGTCGTCGTCGACCGTCACCTCGTCGTCACGGAGCCCGTTGCGCTCCCGCTGCCGGGCCAGGAGGTGATCACGGGCGATGACGACCTTCTCGTCCTCGGTGTAGCCGTCGAGGCGCACGACCTCCAACCGGTCGAGCAACGGGCCCGGGATCGTGTCCATGACGTTGGCGGTGGCCAGGAACAGCACGCCCGAGAGGTCGAGGTCGACGTCCAGGTAGTGGTCGCGGAACGTGTGGTTCTGCGCGGGGTCGAGCACCTCGAGCAGCGCGCTCGACGGGTCCCCCCGCCAGTCCGCACCGAGCTTGTCGACCTCGTCCAGGAGGATGACGGGGTTCATCGTCCCCGCCTCCTTGAACGCTCGCGCGATCCGGCCCGGGAGCGCGCCGACGTACGTACGCCGGTGACCGCGGATCTCCGCTTCGTCGCGAACGCCACCGAGCGCCACGCGCACGAACTTGCGCCCCGTCGCGCGGGCAACGGACTCACCGAGCGACGTCTTGCCGACGCCCGGAGGACCGACCAACGCGAGGATCAGACCACTGCCGCGGCGGGCGGACTCGTGCGCGTCGTCGAGACCGCGATCGGCGCGCAGCTTGCGCACCGCGAGGTACTCCACGATCCGGTCCTTCACGTCGCCCAGGCCCGTGTGATCGGCGTCGAGGATGCTCCGAGCCTCGGCGACATCGAGCCGCTCGTCGGAACGGACGCCCCACGGCAGCTCGAGGATCGTGTCGAGCCACGTGCGGATCCACCCGTGCTCGGGGCTCTGCTCCGAGGTGCGCTCGAGCTTGTCGATCTCCTTGGTCACCGCGGCCGCGACCGCCTCGGGCAGCTCGGTCGCCGCGGCCTTCTCGCGCAGCTCCTCGATCGTGTTGCCGTCGTCGGCACCTTCGCCGAGCTCCTTGCGGATCGCCTGGAGCTGCTGGCGCAGCAGGAACTCCCGCTGCTGCTTCTCCATGCCCTCGCCCACCTCTTGGCGGATCTTCTCGGTCACCTCGTGCTCGGCCAGCGCGTCACGCGCCCACTCGAGCGCGCGCTCGACCCGGGCCTCGATGTCCGTGGCCTCGAGCAGCTCGACCTTGCGCTCGGTCGGCATGTCCGACCAGGCACCGAAGCCGTCGGCGAGCGCGCCGGGCTCCGTCGTCGTGCGCAGCAGCTCGGGGAGGCGACGCGACCGGCGCCGCTCGGCCAGCACGGAGAGCACCGCGCGCAGCTCACGCCCGAGCTCCTCGGCCCGGGCGGAGACCACGTCGTCGGTCACGTCGTGCGCCTCGACCCACAGCGCGGTCCCGGTGCCGGCCACGCCGGTTCCGAGGGCCGCGCGGTGCAGGCCGCGGATGATCGCCGCCGCGAGACCGTTGGGCAGCTCGCCCGACTCCTCCACCACTGCGACGGTCCCGACCCGGGCGTACCGCCCGTCGATGCGAGGAACGAGCAGCAGCCGGCCGTCACCGTCGTTCGCGGCGGCGACAGCCGCGCGGGACTCGTCGGTCTCGAGGGTCAAGGTGGCCACGGTGTTCGGCAGCACCACCCCGCTGGAGAGGGGGAGCACCGGCAGCGCTTGAGTTTCCGTGAGCTCGGGCATCGGACTCCGATCGTGATTACAGGATTACGCGATCGGTGGAACCGGCCTCGATGCCCTCCTATTCCCGACTCGGCCACCCGGGATTCTCCGGGACGACCGTCCCCGGTCAGCTCGGGAGCTGCGCCTCGATGGCCGAGACGAGCGCGGGGTCCTCGGGGGTCACGGTCGGGTTGAAGCGGCCGACGACGTCGCCCCCGGGTGACACCAGGAACTTCTCGAAGTTCCAGCGGATGTCGCCGGTGTAGCCCTCGGAATCCGGCACCGCGTTCAGCTGCGCGTAGAGCGGGTGCTGGTGCTCGCCGTTGACCTCGATCTTCTCGAACAGCGGGAACTCCACGCCGTAGTTCGTGGTGCAGAACTCCTGGATCTCCTCGGCCGTCCCCGGCTCCTGCTCGAGGAACTGGTTGCACGGGAAGCCGAGGACCTCGAAGCCCCGGGCGCCGAGCGTCTCGTGCAGCTTCTCCAGACCCTCGTACTGGGGCGTCAGGCCGCAGTGCGACGCGACGTTGACGATGAGCACCGCCTTGCCCTTGTAGTCGCCCAGCGAGGCCGGGGTGCCGTCGAGCTGGTTGACCTTCACGTCATAGATCGCCATGCGTCGTACTCCTCCTGGGGGCCGGTGCTCGCAGTTTACGGATGTGCGACCTTGCGCACCTCCCGGCCCATGAGCCGGTACGCGATCGGGGCGACGAGGCCACCCCCGCGGGCGAGGAGCGCCGTCTGCGGGTCGAACGTGATGACGTGGCGGTCGCGCTCGATCCCGCGGACGATCCCGGCCCCGACCTCCTCGGCCAGCTTCGGCTTGATGCCGGCGGAGACGGCCGCGGTCTCAGGCGGCTTGATGAGGTTCTCGGTCTCGAGACCGGGCGTCAGCGTGTCCGGCGGGAACGCGCAGGCCACGAAGACACCACGCGCCTCGACCTCGGCCCGGAGCGCGTCCATGAGGCCGCGCACCGCGTACTTCGACGGTGCGTAGGCGCCGAAGCCGAAGACCCCGACAAGCCCCGCCGCCGACGAGATCCCCACGATGGTGCCGCTCCCCCGCTCGAGCATCGAGTCGAGGACGCTGCGGATCGGGTGCAGCGTCCCGAAGTAGTTGAGGTCCATCTGCGCCCGGAAGTCGTCGAGCGCGAGCGCCTCGAAGTATCCGGGATGCGACGCGCCGGCTGCGGTCACGAGGAGGTCGCACGGTCCCTGGTCGGCTACGAGCGCGTCGACTGCCGTGGCGACGGCGGTGGGGTCGGTGACGTCGGCCGAGGCAGATCGACACCCCGGGCCGACGGCCGCGGCGGCCTGGTCGAGGCGCTCCCGGTCCCGCGCGATCAGCGAGACCCGGGCACCGCGCGAGGCGAGGATGCGGGCAGTGGCCAGGCCGATGCCCTGAGAGCCGCCGGTCACGATCGCGTGGGCGTCAGTGATGCGCATGCCCCGATCCTGCCACCAGTTCCGGGGCCGCGACCGGGACCTACTTGGGCGCGATCATCTCCTCGGGCCGCACTGCAGCGTCGAACTCCTCGGCGGTCAGATGCCCGGACGCGATGGCCGCTTCGCGCAACGTGGTGCCCTCCTTGTGCGCCTTCTTCGCGATCTCGCCAGCCTTGTCGTAGCCGATGACCGGGTTCAGCGCGGTGACCACCATCAGCGAGTCACGCACGTACTCGGCGATCTGAGCGAGGTTCGGCTCCAGCCCCTCGATGCAGAACTCGCGGAAGTTGCTGCACGCGTCGGTGAGCAGGTCCACCGAATGCAAGAAGTTGAAGATCATGACCGGCTTGAACACGTTGAGCTCGAAGTTGCCCATGGAGCCGGCGATCCCGGTTGCGGTGTCGTTGCCGAGCACCTGCACGCACACCATCGTGAGCGCCTCGGACTGGGTGGGGTTCACCTTCCCCGGCATGATCGACGATCCCGGCTCGTTCTCGGGCAGCAGCAGCTCGCCGAGACCGGCGCGCGGGCCGGACCCGAGCCAGCGGATGTCGTTCGCGATCTTCATGAGGCTGACCGCCAGCGTGCGCACCGCGCCACTCGCGAAGACGAGATCGTCGTGGCTGGCGAGCGCGGCGAACTTGTTCCGGGCCGACGTGAACGGGAGGCCGGTGATCTCGGCGATGCGCGCCGCAGCGCGCACCGCGAACTCGGGGTGCGTGTTGAGCCCGGTTCCCACCGCGGTACCGCCGATCGCGAGCTCGTGGAGCCCGTGGACCGCGGTCTCGATGCGCTCGATGTCCGCGTCGAGCTGGGCGACGTAGCCGGAGAACTCCTGACCGAGCGTGAGCGGGACTGCGTCTTGCAGGTGCGTACGCCCGATCTTCACGATGCTCTCGAAGTCCGCCGAGCGTCGAGCCAACGTGTCGCGCAGGGCGCGCACGGAAGGCACGAGCCGGTGGGTCACCTCTTCGACCGCGGCGATGTTCATCGCGGTCGGAAACGTGTCGTTCGAGGACTGCGACATGTTGACGTGGTCGTTCGGGTGAATAGGGGTCTTGCTCCCCCGCTCGCCGCCCGCGATCTCGATCGCGCGGTTCGAGATGACCTCGTTGACGTTCATGTTCGTCTGGGTGCCCGAACCGGTCTGCCAGACGTAGAGCGGGAAGTGGTCGTCCAGCTTGCCGGCGATGATCTCGTCGGCCGCCTGGGTGATCAGGTCCGCGTACTCGCCCGGGAGCTTCCCGAGATCGCGGTTGACGTCCGCGGCAGCCTTCTTGAGCACCGCCATCGAGCGGATCACGGCGTCGGGCATCCGGTCGTCGGCAACCGAGAAGTGGTGCAACGACCGCTGGGTCTGCGCACCCCAGTAGCGGTCGTGCGCGACCTCGATCGGACCCATGCTGTCGCTCTCGGTGCGGGTTGCCTTGGCGTCGGTCATGTGCCCTCCTCGACGGCGGCGACGGTATCGCGCTGCCGCGGGCTTTCCTCATCCGGGCTTATACGATCGGTTCCCGCCCCGAGGGAGAGTGCTGTGCCTGAAGCCAACGACCACGCCGTCGACGAGATCGCGGACCACTACGTCGTACGCCACGCCAGCCTGGATCCGATCGCCGCGACCATGGAAGGGATCACCGGTCACGACACGGAGATGACCGACTACTCCCCCGACGCGGCAGAGCAACGGGCCGAGCACGACCGGGCGACGCTGCGAGCACTCGCCGGCGCAGGACCGACCGGCGAGCGCGGCCGGATCGCGGTCGAGATGATGCGCGACCGGTTGCAGGTCAACGTCGACCTCTACGAGCTCGGCGAGCATCTCCGCGACCTCAACATCCTCGGCTCGCCGGTCCAGAACATCCGCCAGGTGTTCGACCAGATGCCGACCGACTCCGAGCACGACTGGGAGACGGTCGCGGCTCGCGTCGGTCTGGTGCCCGAGGCGCTCTCGAGCCTCCAGGCCGCCTACGACGAAGGGATCGCCCAGGGACTCGTCGCGGCACGCCGCCAGGTGGTCGGCTGCGTGCAGCAGGCCGAGGTGTGGTCGGGTACGGGTGGTTCGGATTCGCGGCCGTTCTTCCAGGCGCTCGTCGACCGGTTCGACGCGTCGGGCGTCGGCTCACCGGCGTTGCGCGCGACACTCGAGGAGCGCGCCGAGCGCGCGATCGCGGCCTACGCGTCGTTCGCCCGGTACCTCATCGAGGAGTACTCACCGCACGCGTCCGAGCGCGATCCGGTCGGCGCGGAGCGTTACGCGGTCTGGGCCCGCGTCTACAACGGCACCGAGCTCGACCTCGAGGAGACCTACGCCTGGGGCTGGGACGAGCTGCATCGCATCGAGCACGCGATGCGGTCCGTCGGCGAGCGCATCCTCCCCGACTCGTCGCTCGGCGAGGTCATCGAGCTGCTCGAGAGTGATCCCGCACGCTCGATCGAGGGCGAGGACGCCCTGCGCGGCTGGCTCCAGAATCTCATGGACCAGACGATCGCGGAGCTGAACGGCGTGCACTTCGACATCCCCGGACCGGTGCAGCGCGTCGAGGCGATGATCGCGGAGCCCGGCGGCGCGGCGGCGATGTACTACACGGGACCGTCCGAGGACTTCTCCCGGCCCGGCCGCACGTGGTACCCGACGCTCGGTCGCACGCGCTTCCCGCTCTGGGGCGAGGTGTCGATCTGCTACCACGAGGGCGTGCCGGGCCACCACCTCCAGGTCGCGCAGGTGCGCTACCTCGCGGACCAGCTGAACCGCTACCAGCGCACGCTCGGTTGGGTGTCAGGGCACGGCGAAGGGTGGGCGCTCTACGCAGAGCGGCTCATGGGGGAGCTCGGCTACCTCGACAACCCCGACTACGAGCTCGGCATGTTGCGCGCGCAGGCGATGCGCGCGGTGCGCGTCGTGGTGGACATCGGCATGCACCTCGAGCTTCCGATCCCGGCCGGGGAGCGCTACCACCCGGGCGAGCAGTGGACGCCCGAGCTCGCGCTGCCGTTCGTGATCGAGCGCAGCATGTTCCCCGAGGACTTCATGCGCAGCGAGGTGGACCGCTACCTCGGGCTCCCGGGCCAGGCGATCTCGTACAAGGTCGGTGAGCGCGTGTGGCTCGAGAGCCGGGACGATGCCCGCCGCCGCCACGGGGAGCGCTTCGACCTCAAGGCCTGGCACCGCTTCGGCCTCGACCTCGGCAGCATGGGCCTCGACCAGCTCCGCCGCGAGCTCGCCCGCTTCTAGCTCGCTGCCCGCTTCCAGCTCGCTGCCCGCTTCCACACCCGCCCGCACTTCCGGCCGCTCAGGGATTGACGGGTCGGTTGGTCCAGGAGCCGTCCGTACGGCGGAACCAGCCGCCCGCGGCGAGGCTGCCGCCGTCGGCGTGGATGGTCGTGCCGGTGACGAACGCGGAGAGCTCGGACGCGAGGAAGAGGGCGACGCCTGCGATGTCGGTCGGAGTGCCGAAGCGGCCGACGGGAACCCAGTGCGGGATGAGCTCCTGCTGGTCCTCGGGCACCCAGCGCGAGTACGGCACCTGGATCGTCTCGGTGAGATCCGGTGCTATCGCATTCACGCGCACGCCGTCGTTGCCGAGCTCGACTGCGAGGCTCTTCGTGAACTGGGTGATCGCACCCTTGAACGCGCTGTAGACCGGTCGCCGCGGGATCGCGCGAAACGCCTCGACGCTCGACACGTTGATCACGTTCCCCCAATGCCGCTCCACCATCCCGGGCACGAATGCGCGGGTGCAGAGGAAGACGTGCTCGAGGTTCACGCGGTACAGCGCGCGCCATTCGTCGGACGTGCTGGTGAGGAAGTCACCGTCTCCGGGAAGGTAGTGACCGACGTTGTTCACGAGCACGTCGATCGGACCCACGGACCGGGCCAGCTCGGCAACTGCGGCTTCGTCGCCGACGTCGACGACCTCGCCGCTCGCGTCTCCGCCGCCGGCTCGGATCGCGTCCACGGTGGTTTCCGCGCGTTCCGGATTGATCTCGGCGATCACCACCCGAGCCGCGTGCGCGGCGAACGTCTCGGCGATCGCGCGCCCGATCCCGCCGCCGCCGCCCGTGACGAGCGCCGTGCGACCCGACAGGAGCGCGCCCGGCGCGTGGGTCACGGCGCGGGGATGGTCACGCGACCCGTCGCCAGCGCCGCGACCTCCGCCGCTTCGAGCTGCTGCTCGATGATGTTCAGGCCGCCGTCCCAGAACGCCGGGTCGGTGAGGTCCACGCCGACGATCCGGCCCAGCTCCTCGGGTGGGAGCGAGCCACCGCGAGCAAGGAGCTCCAGGTACGAGCCCACGAAACCCTCACCCTGCTCCTGGTACTGGCGGTACACGGAAAGCGCGAGCAGCTGGCCGTACGCGTACGCGTAGACGTAGCCGGGCGTGCCGATGAAATGCGGCACGTAGGACCACCAGGTGCCGTAGCCCTCCGTGATCTCCACCGAATCGCCGAGCATCGCGGCCTGGCTCTCGGTCCAGTACCGATTGAAGTCGTCGACGCTCAGCTCGCCCTGCTCGCGGCGCGCGGTATGGACCGCGTTCTCGAAGCGGTTCATCGCGATCTGGCGGAACACCGTCGCGATCTGACCTTCGAGGCTCTCGGCCAGCAGCGTGAGGCGAGCCTCGGGCTCTTCGGTCGCGTTCAACAGCCGCCCGAACGTGACGGTCTCGCCGAACACCGACGCGGTCTCGGCCAGGGTCAACGGGGTGCCCTGGTGGAACACGCCCTGGCCGCGCGCGAGGTACGCGTGGAGACCGTGGCCGAGCTCATGGGCCAGCGTGAGCACATCACGGCGGCGCGAGGTCCAGTTCAGCAACAGGAACGGGTGCTGAGACGGCACGGTGTACGCACAGAACGCGCCGGGCCGCTTCCCCGGCCGCATCGGCGCGTCGATCCAATGCTCGTTGAAGAACCGCTGAGCGACGTCCGCGAGCTCCGGTGAGAACGACGCGTACGCGTCGAGCACCAGGCTGCGCGCTTCGTCCCAGCCGAAGGACGCGTCCGCCGTCGCGACGGAGGCCATCCGGTCGTAGTCGGCGAGTCGCTCGATGCCGAGCAGCTGGGCCTTGAGCGAGTACCACCGCTGCGGGATGTCGTGGCGGGCCTGCACCGCGTCAACTAGTGCCTGCACGGACTCGTCGCTCGCCTCGTTCGCGAGATTCCGGCTCGCGATCCAGTCGGGGTACGAGCGGAGCCGGTCTTCGGTCGACTTGTCCGCGAGCAGGGTGTTGAACACGAACGCGCGTGTGCGCAGACCGGGCGCGAGACCCTCCGTGACCGCAGCCGCCGCCCGCTGGCGCAGCGCGCGGTCGGGCGACGCGAGCAAGGACAGTCCCTGCTCGAGCGCGACCGTCTCACCGTCGAGGTGAAGCGTGATGGTGGACGTCAGCTCGTCGAAGAGTCGCGACCACGCGCTCGAACCCGTGACGTCCTTCTCGGCCAGGATCTTCTCCTCGGGCTCCGAGAGCAGGTGCGGCCGGTACCGGCGGGCCGAACGGAGATAGTGGCGGACGAACGCGAGGCGATCGTCGGCGAGCAGCTCGTCCACCCGCTCGTCGGGCAGCGCCGCCCACTCGAGCTCGAAGAAGAGCACCCGGGTGTTGATCGCAGTCCCCCGCTCCTCCACCCGTTGCATCAGCGCACCGAGCTCGGGATCGGTCGTGTTCACCGCGAACCGCAACCCAGCGTACGAGCCGGCCCGGCCGAGCAGCTCCGCGAGCTCCGCCGATTCGTGCATCACCTCGGCGAGCCCCGCGGCGTCGAGATCGGCCACCCGGCCCCGGCGCGTCTCGATGCCCGCGGCCAACGCGTCGGCGGCGTCGAGCGCGGCATCCACGCCCGCGGCCCCGCGCCCGTCGACGAGCGGCTCGAGATCCCAGGCGACGTCCGCCGCGGAGTGGTCAGCGGTCTCGGTCGAAGTTGAAGTCATGGCCCAACCCTAGGGCGCGAGCGCCTCGGGAAGACTCTCCGAGTGGACGACGGCCAGCGTCCGCGTCGCGCGGGTGAGAGTCACGTAGAGCAGGCGCAGGCCGGCGGAGTCGGGGGTCACGAGCCGCGCCGGCTCGACCACGATCACATGGTCGAATTCGAGGCCCTTCGCGTCGGTGGGAACCAGGACGCCGATCGGCGCGTCGAGTGCATCGGCGGTATCGGCCACCGCTCCGATGTCCGCGAGTGCGTCGGTGATCGCGGTGTGCAGCTCGACGGGTGCGATCACCGCAACCGTTCCGCCCTCTCCGAACGCCGCACGCGCCGCCTGCTCCGCGCCGGCGACCAGATCGTCCACCCGGGTGAAGCGCGGCGGGAGCCCGGTCCGGCGCACGGATTGCGTCGGCTCGACCCCTGGCGCCGCGACGGCGAGCAGCCGGCTGGCCAGGTCCATGATCTCGGCCGGCGTGCGGTAGTTGACGGTGAGCGTGACGCGGCGGGGCGCGTCGTAGCTCGGCAGCAGGCCGAGGACCTCGTCCCAGCCCGCGGCCGCCCCGGGTCGGCTCGCCTGCCCGAAGTCGCCGACGATGGTCATCGACCCGGTCGGGCATCGCCGGGCCAGCATGCGCCACTGCATCGGTGTGAGGTCCTGGGCCTCGTCGACCAGGACGTGACCGAACGTGCGGAGCTCGGGGATTGCCTCGTCGACGCGACCGGAGCCGTCGCGGTAGCGCTCCGCCAGCGCGGACGCAGTCGTGTACCCACCGAGCCCGTACTCGCGCACCACGCTCTGCGCGGCCTCCAGTGCTTCACGGTCCGCCTCCGAACGGCGGGCACTGCGGCGCGGCCGCGCCGCCTCGACAGGCCCGAGCAACGCGTCCGCCTCGTCGACGAGTGCCACATCTGCTTCCGTCCACGGCACGTCGCGGATGCTCGCCGACCGCTCCCGGAACAACGAGCGCTGCTCCTCGCGGGTCAGCACCCCGTCCGATGCGGACCGGATGAGCGCGTCGAAGCTGAACAGATCGTGGACGAGCTCCGGACCGGTCAGGACCGGCCACATGCGTTCGAGCAGCTTGCGCACTTCGGGATGGCGACGCAGGCGACCGGTCAGCTCACGCTCCCACTCGCGCGGCGGAGCCTCGCCGCGCGAGAGCTGCGCCGCGACCTGCGGGTCGTAGTCGGCTTCCTCCCCGATGCTGAAGAGGTCCGGCACCTCGCGGTGAGTGCGAGCCAGCGCGGCGCGGTACTGCGCGACGAGCCGGTCGAGCAACATCCGCTCCACCATCGGCCGGTGTGCGTTGTGCGTCGCGCGCCGACGCTTCACCCGCTCGAGGAGCCGGCGACAGTCGCGGCGCGAGATGCGGAGCCGCAGCCCGTCGATCGGGATCTCGACGTCGTGGCGCGGCGGCCGTTCACGGTCGCCGAGCGCGCGACGCAGGACGGTGACCATCCGGATGTCGGCCTTCAGCGCGGCCACCGCCGGCGAATCGAGCCGGCGCGCCTCGAGCCCGGGCTTGAGGCCACTGACCGTCGCGAGCTGGACCTCGTGCTCCCCCAGCGACGGGAGCACCTGCTCGATGTAGCGCAGGAACACCGAGCTCGGGCCCACCAGCAGCACGCCCTGGGTGCCGAGTCGCTGGCGGAACGTATAGAGGAGGTACGCGGCGCGGTGCAGCGCCACCGCGGTCTTCCCGGTGCCGGGCCCGCCGGCGACGACGAGCACGCCCGGCAGCTCGGCTCGGACCGCGGAGTCCTGCTCGGCCTGGATGGTCGCGACGATGTCGGCCATGCGTCCGGTCCGCTTGCGTTCGAGCGCGGCGAGGAGCGCCCCCTCGCCGAGCACGGTGAGCCCGGCGGCCTCGACGGCTTCGGGATCGAACACCTCGTCGTCCAGCCCGATGACCTCGCGGCCGTTCTTGGTGAGGAGATGCCGGCGGCGCAGGACGCCCATCGGATCGAGGGCCGTCGCGCGGTAGAAGGGCTCGGCCACCGGAGCGCGCCAGTCGATGACGAGCGGCGTGCGCTCCGCATCGTCGACCGCGAGGCGGCCGACATAGAACTGCGTGTCGTCGGTACGGTCGATCCGCCCGAAGCACAGGGGCGTGTCGCCGATGTCCAGCGCGGCCAGCCGGCGGTGGGTGGTCTCGACCGCGATGTCCCGTTCGAGCCGCGCCTGGTGCGTGCCGCCCGCGCGCACGTCGCCGTACGCCGCCGCGACCCGTTCGGCTGACTCGCGCATGGCTTCGAGGCGGTCATAGACCGCGTCGAGGTACGCCTGCTCGGCAGCAATCTCGGGATCGGAACGGTCGGACAACGCGACTCCGAGCGTCGGGGGACCAAAGAGTCTACGTGGTTCTTCGAGGATTTCCGGAGGGCGATCACCGGACCGCGGTCCGGAGCCTTCCGGTGGCCGACCGCTGGAGGGCGCCTGGCAATCTCGGCCGATCGGTCGCCCTCCGGAGATACGAGAAGGCGCGTCACATCTGACGGGGGGTCGTCACCTCGACGTCGTCGGGATCGAGGAGCAGCACCCGCTCGCCGAGCACCAGCCCGTCGTCGCCCCGGAAGAGCTCACGTGCGCCCAGGTTCGGCACCGGTGGGGCGTCGCCCGCGGCGAGGTGGCGCTCGAGCGCCCGGATCAAGCCGCCGTGGGTCACCACGAGCACCGAGTCGGCTCCGCCATCGGCGCCGATCGCGTCGATCACCTCCAGCGCCCGTCCGGTCACCGCATCGTCGTGCTCGAACCCGGGCGGTCGGCGGCGGTCGGCCAGGTAGCCGGGCCACGCTTCCTCGATCTCGACCCGGGTCAGCCCGGTCCATCCACCGGCGTCCCGTTCCATCAGCCGGGGATCCAGGACCACCTCGAGCCCGACGCCCCGGCCGATGATCTCCGCGGTCTGACGGGCCCGCTGCAACGGTGACGCCCAGATCCGGCCGACGCGCAGGCCCGATCCGGCCCGCGCGTGCAGCACGGTCACGACGTCTCCGGCCTGGCGCTCCCCCAGCTCCGACAGCGGCGGGTCCGCCTGGCCCTGCCAGCGCCCGGCCGCGTTCCAGGTGGACTGACCGTGCCGGGCGAGCAGGATGCGCGAGGGCAGAGGTTCGGTCACCGCGGGGATTCGCCGGCATCGACGAGCTCGAACTCGCCGTTCCGGTAGACCAGCGCGGCCGGGCGCCCTTCCAACGGCGGCCGGAGCCCACCCCGCGCCGGGTCCATGTAGACCCGGACCGTGCGCTTGCCCGAGGCCGTCGGCAGCGTGACCCGGTCCGAGGCCGGCCACTTCACCGAAGCCGGCGGCAGGACGAGCGACTGGTAGGTGCCGAACTTCTGGCGGGTGAGCGACGCCTCGACCCGCGCCACCGCCGGCGCGACGAAGGCGGCCGGCAGCTTGAAGCGGTCGAGCTCCTCTTTCACGGCAGCCCGCAACGCAGCCTTGCCGGAGATCCCCTGCTCGAGCGCTCGCGTCCGCGCCAGGTTCGACGCCTTGTTGACCCGCTCGAGGGTCGCGGCGAGGAGATCGTGCTGGTCGGGATCGGGGAGCAGGCGGACGCTGACGGGGGAAGCCATGGCGTCGCGAGCGTGCCAGATCCGGGAGGGGTCCGGCGAGCCATTCCCCCCGCGCTGGTGTGTCAACCTGCCCGAATGCGTGCACAGCTCCACGGGCGGGTGGCGATCGTCACCGGCGCCAGTCGAGGGATCGGTGCCGCGATCGCGCAACGGCTCGCATCGGAAGGTGCTGCGGTGGCCCTCGTGGGTCGCACGGCCACGCCGGACGAGGCCACGAATGCCGGCTCGTTGCTCGAGACCGCCGCGCGGATCGAGGCCGAGGGTGGGCGGGCGCACGTCATCGTCGCGGATCTCGCCGACGCGAGCCTCCGGCGCGACGCGATCGTCGATGACGCCCGCACCGCGCTCGGCGAGGTCGACGTGCTGGTCAACAACGCGGCGGCGTGCTTCTACCTCCCGTACGAGCGGGTCACCGACCGCCGCTACGACGTGATGTTCGAGGTCAACGTCCACGCGCCGTGGGATCTCAGTCGCGCGGTGCTTCCCGCGATGACCGGGCGCGGCGACGGCTGGATCCTGAACATCTCCTCGGGCGTCGCCATGCATCCGTCCGGACCGCCGTACTCCCCCTTTCACGCCGAGCAGGGCGCAACGCTGTACGGCGCGAGCAAGGCCGCGCTCGAGCGGCTCACCACCGGGCTCGCCGCCGAGGTCTTCGCGCGGGGCGTCGCGGTCAACGCGCTCTCGCCGGTCGCGGCGGTCGCGACGCCGGGGGCCGAGGCGATGGGACTGGTCCCCGAAGACCCCCGACACGTCGAGCCGGTGGAGCAGATGGCCGAAGCCGCGCTCGCGCTGTGCACGGTCGAGCCCGGCCGGATCACGGGACGCGCGCTCACCAGCGCCGAGGTCCTCCGCGAGCTCGGCCGGTCCGTCCACACCCTCGACGGCCGAGCTCCGTACCGTCGCTAGGGTGCAGCAGGCTTCACGGCGCGCGGACAGTCGCCCGCCGGAGAACTCCAAGGAGTAGGCATGGGTGCGTTCACGCGAGACGAGATGGAGCGGGCGTACGCGCACTACCGCGCGGTGGCCGCCGAGGCCGGTGCGTCCGGCCAGTGGGACGCCTGGGCCGATCTGTTCACCGAGGACGCCGAGTACATCGAGCACCTCTACGGCACCTTCACGGGCCGCGAGACGATCCGGCGCTGGATCACCACGACGATGGCCGAGTGGCCGAACAACGAGATGACGGAGTTCCCGGCCGAGTGGTGGGTCATCGACGAGGAACGCGGCTGGGTGGTCTGCGCGGTGTGGAACCGGATGCAGGACCTGGGCGACGGGAAGCAGCACCAGGCGATCAACTGGTCGCTGCTGAAGTACGCGGGGAACGACCAGTGGTCCTACGAAGAGGACATCTACAACGTCAGCGAGTTCGGCGACATGATGAAGGAGTACCTCGCCGCGCGAAAGCCCACGAAGGGCTGACGGCTCAGGACTTGATGTCCTTGCGGTGGAACCACCACCACGCGATGCCGCAGAACACGATCACGTACGGCACCTGCAACAAGATGCTGCGCCACATGTCGTCTGTGAACTTGTTGCTCGCGAACAGGTCGCTCCACGCGTCGTAGTACTGGACCGGGAGCCCGTAGCGGATCGAGCCGAGTGAATCGATCTGGCCGAGGATGAGCGAGACGATGTAGAGCCCGACGGCGCCGAAGATCGCGCCGGCCGAGGAGTCGGTCATCGTCGAGAGCATGAACGCGAACGCGACGATCGCCGCAAGACCCCAGGTGATGAGCACGATGGCGAGCGCGAGGTTGCCCAGGATGTCACCGGTCGACTGCGACAGGCCTGGGATCGGAATGGTGATCGGGTCCCAACCGAACGCGATCACTCCGGCGACCAGGCCCGACAGCGCGACCAGCGCCGTCGACGCCACCGCGAACACCGCGGCCACGAACAACTTGGCCGTGAGCAGCCGTCCGCGCGACACCGGCCGCACGAGGAGGTAGCGGAGGTTGCCCCAACCGGCTTCGCTCGCCACCGCGTCGCCGGCGAACATGCAGATCACCACGACGAGGAAGAAGCCACTCATCACCCTCAGGGCCGCCACAGGGAGGAAGAGCCCGCTCTGGGTCGCGAGATAGAAGTAGCGGGCGCCTTCGCGACCGCGCGAGAGGTCGGGCGGGTTGAGCTTGAGCGCGACGGCGATGATGATCGGGACGACGGCAAGGAAGCCGAGGGCGACCCAGGTGCGGGGGCGCAGCGCCTGCTTCTTCAGCTCGGTGCCGATGAGCCGCACCATCAGGCGCCCTTCCCGATGTGGCGCTCCGTGTGCCGGCCGACGAGCCCGAGGAACGCGTCCTCGAGCTGGTGACGCGCGGTCACTGTCTCCACGGCGACGCCCGCGTTGACCAGTGCCGTCACCAGGGCGGACCGTTGCGCGCCGTCGAGCTCGACGCTCAACCCGGGCGACTCGTCGGTGACCCGCTTGACGCCGGTTGCCGCCGCGAGCACGCGCCGAGCGGTCTCGACGTCGTCGACCTCGAAGTATGCGGACGTGCTGACCGCGAGCAGGTCGCGCACCGTGCCGGTCGTCACGAGCTGTCCCTTGTCCATGACGACGACGTGGCTGCAGATCTGCTCGATCTCGGCGAGCAGGTGGCTGGAGAGCAGCACGGTCACACCCGCGTCGGAGAGTCGGCGCAGGAGCTCGCGCACCGCGCGCATCTCCTGGGGGTCCAGCCCGTTCGTGGGCTCGTCCAGCAGCAGCAGCTCGGGGCGGCCGAGCAGGACTCGGGCCAGACCGAGCCGCTGGCGCATGCCCTGCGAGTACGTCTTGACCCGGCGCTCGATCGCGTCGCCCAACCCGGCGACGGCGAGCGCACCTTCGAGGTCGGCGTCCTCCCACCGGGCGCCGCCGGCCTCCCACCACAACCGCAGGTTCCTCATCCCGGACAGGTGCGGGACGAAGGAGGCGTGCTCGATAATCGTGCCGACGCGAGCCAGCTCGGGGACACCCGGACGCACCAGCCGGTCGAAGATCCGCGCCTCGCCCGCGGTCGGCCGGATCAAGCCGACGAGCATCCGCAACGCGGTCGTCTTGCCCGCCCCGTTGGGACCGAGCAGCCCGCAGACCTGGCCCCGCAGGACATCGAAGTCCAGGCCCGCGACGGCCTGCACCCGCCCGTATCGCTTGGTGAGGCCACGCACTGCGACCACCGCGGTCTCCGTCATCGGCGCGACCCTACGCCCCGATCCCGCCAATCCAGCGCGCGGAGAACATGAGAATCTCGCAAGTCCGCGCCCGGTAGCGTCCCCCTCGTGACGACTGAGCAGGAGCGGTTCGCGCGCTGGGCGCGGGCCCCGGAGGGCGCCGAGCCCGTGCCGATCGTCGCCGCGGCCACGGTGGTGCTGTTGCGGGACACTCCGGGTGGCCTCGAGACCCTGATGCTGCGGCGCGACTCACGCCTCGCGTTCGCGGGCGGGATGTGGGTGTTCCCGGGCGGGCGCGTCGATCCCGGCGACTTCGCCGACGATCCGACCGATGTGGCCACCGCGGGGCGGAATGCGGCGGTACGTGAAGCCGCCGAGGAGGCCGGCCTCACCGTCGAGACCGAGTCACTCGTGCCGTTCTCGCACTGGACCCCGCCACCCGAGGCGCCGAAGCGGTTCTCGACCCAGTTCTTCGTGGCGCCGGCACCCACCGGGCGCGTCACGATCGACGACGGCGAGATCCGGGATCACATGTGGGTCTCGCCGTCCGAGGCCATGCGCCGCCGGGACGCGCTCGAGATCGAGCTCGCGCCGCCCACCTGGGTGTCGCTTCACACGTTGGCCCGACACGAGACGGTGCGGGCCGCGATCGATGCGGCGCGCCTCGCGGAGCCGGAGCACTTCACCACGAAGGCGGCGATGACCGACGACGGCATCGTGATCCTCTGGCACGGCGACGCCGGCTACGAGGAAGGCGACGCGGCGCGCGAGGGTCCCCGCCACCGGCTCTGGATGGAGGAGACCGGCTGGCGCTACGAACGCTCCGACCCGCCGGGCGGCTGACGGCGGGTCAGTGCGGCTGGACGAACCACTGCAAGATCGCGTCGGCCTGGGGGTTGGGCAGGACCGACCCGCCGTCGATCACGACGCTCTGGCCGGTGATGTAGGAAGCGAGCGGCGACGCGAGGAACACCACGAGGTTCGCGACGTCGTCCGGGGTCCCGATGCGACCGAGAGGCGTCGCCTCCTCGATCTTGGCGCGCAGCCCCGGATCACCGAGCACCACCGCGGTGAGCTTCGTCTCGACGAGGCCGGGTGACACGCAGTTGACCCGGATCTTCGGTGCGTACTCGAGCGCCGCGTCCATCGTCAGCGAGATGACGCCCGCCTTCGCGGCCGAGTACGGGCCCTCGAAGCGGGTCGGGCGCACGCCGCTCACGGACGCGTGGTTCACGATGCTCCCGCCCTGCTCGCGCATGAGCGGCACTGCCGCGCGAATTCCGTGAAAGGTCCCGGCCAGGTTCACGTCGAGCAGCCGGCTCCACTCCGCATCCGAGTACTTGTGCAGGGGCATCGCGGCACCGACACCTGCATTGTTGAAGAGGACGGTGAGGCCGCCGAGTGCGTCCGCGGCATCGGTGATCGCCCTCGTGCACGCTTCCGGGTCACGGACGTCCGCGACGAACGAGAGGATCCCCTGCTCGGCGGTCAGTTCCTCGGCGGCGTCGACGTCGATCACCGCGACGGTTGCGCCTTCCTCCACCATGCGCCGCGCGGTGGCCCGTCCGATCCCCGACGCCCCACCGGTGACGATCGCGTGCTCTCCGTCCAGCATCCCCATGGGAGGCATCTTGACGCGATGAGGGGAGGCCGTGTGGCCTCCCCTCATCCCGTGCTTGGAGCGCCCAACGGGCGGCGCGTCTGCTACTTCTTGCCGCCGAGCACCGCGTCCTTGAAGCCCTTCAACGGGGTGATCTTGGCGGCCTTCTTGGCCGGGATCTTGATGGGCTCGCCGGTCGCGGGGTTCCGACCCATGCGAGCGGTCGTCTCACGCCGGTAGAACTTGGCGAATCCGGTGATGGCCACCGGATCACCGGCCGCCACCGTCTCGGTGACGACCTCGGTAAAGGCGGCGAGGAACGCATCAGCTGTCTTCTTGTCGGACTCGGTGCGCTCGGCGATCGCCGTGACCAGATCTCTGCGGTTCACTGAGACTCCTTCGGGAACGGACTGGGTTGTGACGTTCACCCTTGCACGACCGACCCCCGAAACGACGGATTTTCCTAGGGTTTTCGCGAATTGCTGCCGGTAATAGGTCTGAATTGCCCGAACTGAGGGTCCCGAGACCGTCCGCGGCGCCTGTCCCAGGCGCCACGTACCCTCGGGCTCGCCATGAGCGAGCGATGACGAACGTCGGGATGAGTCCAACCACCGGATCCGCCAAGAAGCACGGGGGTTTGGACGCGCCCACGGTCCTCGCGGCTGCGGTCGCCGCACTCGGTGGCGACGACCGGCCCGGCCAGCTCCGGCTGGCCACCGCGGTCGCGTCCGCCGTGGGCCGCGGCCATCACCTCGTCGCCGAGGCGCCGACCGGTTCGGGAAAGGGCCTTGCCTACCTCGTGCCGGCGGTGCTCTCGGGTCGCAAGGTCGTGGTGTCGACGGCGACGCTGACACTCCAGGACCAGCTCTGGCACAAGGATCTCCCCCACCTGCGCGAGCACGGCGGCGTCTCGTTCAGCGCCGCGTTGCTGAAGGGGCGTTCGCAGTACGTGTGCCGGGCGAAGCTGCGGGTCGCGCTCGAAGGACGGCCGCTGCTCGACGACCGTCCGGGCCCGACCCTGACGCGCGATCTCGAGCGCCTCGAGAAGTTCGCGGCCGACTCCCCTTCCGGTGATCTCGCCGACGTCGACATCGCCGACGCGTCCCGGCGGGCCGCGAGCTGCGCGCCCCGCGAATGCCCCGGAGCGGGAAAGTGCAGCGACGGCGAAGCCTGCTTCGCGGAGAAGGCGCGCGAACGGGCGGCGTCGGCGGACGTGCTCGTCGTGAACCACGCGCTCTACTGCGCGCACCTCGCGTCGTCGGGCAACGTCCTTCCCGAACACGACGTCGTCGTGTTCGACGAGGCCCACGCGCTGCCCGACGTCGCGACGGGTGCGTTCGGGCTCGATCTCTCGCCGATCGGCCTGCGGCAGCTCGCGTCACGGCTGACGACGGTCGGCGTCGGTCGCGGTGAGACCGATCTCGTCGCGGCCGCCGCCGACGCGCTCGAACACGCGCTCGAAACCCTCGACGGGCGGGTGGACCCGACCGACGGCGCGCTCGCGGCCGCGCTGAGCTCGGCGGCCGAGCGACTCGCGACGGCGAACAGCTCGATCGACGCGTCGGAGGACGCCACCGCGGCCGCGCAGGTCGCGCAGCTCGCCGCCTCGCGGCTCGAAGCGCTCCGCCGGCTCCAGTCCCCGCGCACCGACGAGGTCGCGTGGCGCGAGAACGGTGCCCTGCACCTGGCGCCGATCAGCGTGGCCGAGGCGCTCGCCGACCGCCTGTTCAGCAAGGTCCCGGTCGTGCTCGTCTCCGCGACCCTCGGTGGTGGCGCGCGCTTCATGCCGTTCGCGACCCGGCTCGGCCTGGATCCCGACGCGGAGGTCGGCCCGGTCCTCATCCCCGAAGGCCCCGACTCCGACGAGGAGGACGAGTACGGGCCGGGGCTGGGCTACGCGGACCTCGAAGTCGAGTCTCCGTTCGACTTCCGCGAGCAGGCGTTGCTGTACGTCGCGAAGCACCTGCCCGAGCCGCGGGATCCGAAGTGGGCCGAGGCCGCCGCCGAGGAGGTGTGCTCGCTGGTCGCGGCGGCCGGCGGTCGTGCGCTCGTGCTGTGCACGTCGCGGGCCGCGGTCACCCGCTTGAGCCTGGTGCTGCGCGAGCGGGGCGACCACCCGATCCTGGTGCAGGGTGAGGGCTCCCGGTCCGCCCTGCTCCAGCAGTTCGGCGCCGATGAGCGCTCCTGCCTCGTGGCGACCCGCAGCTTCTGGATGGGCGTCGACGTCCCCGGGCCCAGCTGCGTGCTGGTCGTCATCGATCGACTCCCTTTCACCCGGCCCGACGACCCCCTGGCCATGGCCCGCCGCGAAGCCGCGGAGCGGACCGGCGGCTCAGGGTTCCGAGACGTCGACCTTCCCGCGGCCGCGCTCGTGCTGGCGCAGGGCGCGGGACGGCTCATCCGCAGCCGCCAGGACCGGGGCGTCGTCGCGGTGCTCGACCGGCGGCTCGCGACGGCCGGATACCGCGACACCCTGCTCGACGCGCTGCCACCGATGCGACGGGTCGTCGATCCCGCGGTGGTCCACGCCTTCCTCGCCGATGTCACCACGTCCGTGCCCGAGCACGGGCAGGTTCAGACGAGGTAGCGCGAGACGGTGTCGACGACCGCGGCCGGCTTCTCGGAACCGTCCAGCTCGACCGTGATCCGCACGACCGCCTGCGCTCCACCGGGCACCTCGGTCACCGAGACGACCTCGCCGCGTCCCCGCACCGACGAGCCGGCCGGAACCGGCGCGATGAAGCGGGCCTTGTCGATCCCGTAGTTGATGCCCATCGAGATGCCACTGACGGTCGCGAGCTGGCCGAGGAAGTGCGCGCACAGGGACAAGGTGAGGTAGCCGTGCGCGATCGTGCCGCCGAACGGCCCTGTCTTCGCCTTCTCGACGTCGACGTGGATCCACTGGTGGTCCTCCGTGGCGTCCGCGAACTGGTTGATCCGGTCCTGGCCGATGGTGATCCAGTCGGTCGTGCCGAGGTCGCGCCCTGCCGCGCCGAGAAGCTCCTGCGTCGATGCAAACGTCGTCATGGCGCCGGTTCTAGCACTTCGCCCCGCGAGTCAGTCGCCCGGCGTAGCCTCGACCGTCGACGCGTCTGAGGGGGGAACCGTGCGGGCTCGAACGGTGGTGGTGGCGGGCGCGGTGATCCTGGCGGTGCTCGCAGGGTGCAGCAGCAACTCGAAGCGATCCGGGGCGGGCACGACCACGACCAGAACCGCGGGAGCGAAGGATCTCCAGATCCTCGTGTCCAACGACGACGGGTACTCGGCCGAGGGCATCGACGTGCTCGTCCAGGCCCTCCGCAAGCTGCCGAACGTGAAGATCACCGTCGTCGCGCCGGCGACCAACAAGAGCGGGACCGGCAGCCAGACCACGACCGGCACGCTGACCGCGACGCAGAAGACGACGAAGAGCGGGTACCCGGCGACCGCGGTGAACGGGTTCCCGGTCGACTCGGTCACGTACGGCTTGACCAAGGTCGTGAAGGAGGCGCCCGACCTCGTGATTGCCGGGATCAACCAAGGCCAGAACCTGGGCCCGATCGCCTCCTTGTCGGGAACCGTCGGTGCGGCGAAAGCGGGAGTCGCCGCCGGGATCCCGGCGCTCGCCGCGAGCCAGGGCCTCGCCGGCGCAGCTCCCCTGGACTACCCGACCGCGGCCAGGCTCGTGACGGAATGGGTGACCGCTCGGCGTGCCGTGCTGCTCGCCGGCACCGCCACCAAGGACGTCGTGAACCTCAACGTCCCGACGTGTCCGACCGGCAAGGTACGCGGGCTGCAGCAGGTGCCGCTGAGCAGCTCCCCGGCCGCGGGTGACGCGATCACCGGTGTGCCCGACTGCAGCTCGACGGCCACCACGTTCACCGGTGACGTCGGCGCGTTCCTCGCGGGCTTCGCCACCGCGACCGAGCTCGACGGTGCCGGTGAGACCGTCACGACGAGCACCACCTGGCCCGCATCGGCCTGAACGGCCGCCTTCCGTAGCGCCGTGGCCGATCATCCGCTCGTCGTGCTCATGGGCGTCGCGGGCTCCGGGAAGTCGACCATCGGCCCCCTGCTGGCCGACGCGCTGGGCGTCAGGTTCGTCGACGGCGACGACGTCCATTCGGGCGCGGCGAAAGCGAGCATGGCGGCCGGGCACCCACTCGACGACGCGGCGCGCGGTCCGTGGCTCGATCGGCTCCATAAGATCCTCGCGAGCCACGTCGACGGCGGACTCGTGCTCGCGTGCTCGGCCCTCAAGGACGCGTACCGCCAGCGCCTCGCTCGCGGGTTGGTCGGCGTCGCCTTCATCGCCCTTGTGGCTCCCGCCGACGTGCTCGAGTCGCGCCTCGAGGCGCGACCACACCACTTCGCAGGCCCGGGCTTGCTCCCCTCGCAGCTCGATGCACTCGAGCTCGGCGACGACGTCATCGTGATCGACGCCACCCGGTCGGTCGAGGCCGTCACCGAAGCCGCCGCGAGCGCCGTTCCCAACGTCTGACCAGATCTCGAGAGAAATCTCGTGACGACGAGGACCGGGCGAACCAAGAGATGATGTGAACACGGAGACTGACGCCCAGCTGCTCGCGTGCGTTCGGGACGATCCCGCCGCGCTCGAGCAGCTGTACCGGCGGCATGTGGGCCGTGTGGTCGCGTACGCGACCCGCCGGTGCGAGCAGCCCGCCGACGTCGCCGATCTGGTCGCCGCCACGTTCCTTGCGGTCCTCGAGTCTGCGTCGACGTACGACCCGGCTCGTGGTGACGCGTTGCCGTGGATCCTCGGCATCGCCGGACGGATCCAGTCGCGCCAGCGCCGGCGCCAATGGCGCGAGCGCGATGCGCTCGGCCGGAGTGCGAACGCCCGTGTCCTTGCTCCCGATGACTTCAGCCGTCTGGAACGGGCCATCGACGCGACCCGCCGCCGCAGCGACGTCGACGAAGCCCTGCAGCGATTGTCGGGCCGGCACCGCGAGGTCCTGCTGCTCGTTGGCGCGGACGGCCTCGACCACGAACAGGCGGCGACGGCTCTCGGCCTCTCTCCCGGCGCGTTCCGCAACCGGCTGCTGCGGGCGCGCCGCGCGCTTCGACGCGCCCTCCCCCGACCACCGCACCGACTGCCCAACCCGACCACTGCCCAGGAAGGAACTCCATGACGGCAAGCACACTCGCACCATTCGAAGCCGACATCCTCGACGCGCTTCTCGAAGCCCAGCGCCGGCTCCATTCGGCGCCGACCCCCGTCGCTGCGCCGCGGCACCGCGTTCGGCGGGTCGCCGCTACCGTCACGGTTGCCGCCGCACTCGGGACCACGACGGCGGTCTTGGTCGCCACCAGCTCGACGACCTCTTCGCCCACTCGACCCGACGCGATCGGCCGCGACGCGACCGAGCCGATCCACGCACAGACGGTCGCGGCGATCACGCATCGAGCGAGCGCCGCCCTCACCAACCTGGACGGCCTGGTGCTGCACACTCGCGAGACCCGGACACGACCGACCGCATCCGGGGCCGTCACCGACGTCTACGACACGTGGTCGGACCGCGGCGACCCGGAGCACTCCCGGGCGATGTACTCCGTGAACGGGCACCCCGTGTACGACATCCAGACCGACTCGGCCGCCCCCTCCGAGCGGTTCGTCGACTACGGGAAGCACACCTGGTACGAGGGCCCGACGATCGACTACTCGAACCGCCATCTCCTCGGCACCACCCCGGGGAGGATCCGCCAGCAGCTCGACGCCGGTGGCCTCGCACTGGTCGGCCACGAGACGATCGACGGACGCGACACCCTGCACCTCTCCCGCAACGACATCGCACCTCTCGCCGGCGAGCTGTGGGTCGACGCCACCACGTACCTCCCCGTGCGCTCGAGCAACGCGATCGGCACGACCGACTACGAGTGGCTCGCTCGAACCGCTCGCTCGCGGTCGAAGCTCGTCCCTGGCGTCCCGCCGGCCTTCACCTTCGGGGGGCTGCCCCCGGAGACTCCGGCGAACCCCGACGGGAGCCTGGGCTAAGGCGCCGGCTTCTCGATGGTGTTCCAGTCGCGTGTCGACAGGTACGTGCCGAACTGCTCGCCGATGTGCAACAGGTCGTCCATCGTCTTCGGATGGCGGAGCTCGTAGAGGTGCGGAAATCGCTGCATCGACTTCACGAGATCCCACAACGCGACCGCATCGTCGCCCTCGGGTGCGGGGACGACGACCGGTCCGTACACGGCGTACTCGCTCGGATGGAACACGATCGTCGGTACGCCGTGCGCGCCATGCTTGGCGACGGCCTCCAGGTGTTCGTCGCGTACCTCGACAAGGGTCGAGGCGTCGTCGATCGCCCGCTCGACGTACGACGCGTCGAAGCCGGCCCGAGCGATCACCGCGGCGTGTTGGTCCGGAACGTGGGTCTTGACCCCGTCGTAGAAGAACGCGCGGCCCACGGCGTCGTACCAGCGGTCGACCGCGTCGTTGCCCAGCTCGCGGCGGATGAGCGCGCCGACGCGCATCTGCCCGAAGCCGTAGGACCATGGACGTTCCCACGGGTGCTTCTTGCCCTCGACCCGATTCACCTCCTCGAGTGAGAAGAACTTCCAGGTGACGTCCAGATCGACCGCAGCGCGCACGGTTCTGATCCAGCGCGAGGTCTGGTAGGCGTACGGGCACATCGGGTCGAACGCGAAGCTGATCCGTTCGGTCACGCCCGGAGTCTCGCGCTGATCGTGCGCGCTACGGTGCGCGCATGACCGAGCCGCTGATCATCCGACTCGACGAGGCATGGGGTGACGTTGCGGCCGTGTGTGACGACCTGACGGCCGCGCAATGGAACACGGCGACGGAGTGTCCGGGCTGGAGCGTGCACGACAACGTCGCGCACATGACCGGTACCGAGCGCATGTTGCTCGGTGAGCAACCTGCGACGGGTGCGGCCGACACCTCGAGCCCGCCGCACGTGCGCAACGACATCGGCAGAGCCAACGAGCAGTGGATCGCGACCTACCGAGGATGGGACGGCGAGAGACTGCTCGACGAGTTCCGCATGGTGACCGGGCGTCGTCTCGACGCCGTGCGGGCGATGACGACCGCCGACTGGGACAACGAAGGCTTCACGCCCGAAGGGCCCGGTCCGTACCGTCTGTTCATGGAGATCCGCCTGTTCGATTGCTGGTATCACGACCAGGACATCCGTGAGGCGCTCGACCGACCCGGATTCATCGACGGTCCGGTTGCGGATCTGTCGGTGGGACGTATTCCCGCGAAGGCGCTCGGCTACGTGGTGGGGAAGAAGGCGGGTGCGCCGCCCGACACCACCGTCGTGTTCGAGATCACCGGCGCGTCCCCCATCGTCGCCGCGATCGCCGTCCCGCCGGAGGGTCGCGCCATCCTGCTCGACGCGCCGCCCGATGCGCCCACCGTCCGCGTCGCCATGGATCGGCGCACGTTCACCCGTCTCGCGGGAGGACGCTGGAGCGGCGACCATGCCCGTGCTCACGGGACGTTGCACGTCGAAGGCGATGTGGACCTGGGCAACCGCGTCGTCGACAACCTCGCGTTCACCATCTGACCGCGCGTCGGCAGACGCCCGACGATGGTCAGCCGACGACGAGCCGCGACCTGGCGTCGACTGTCGCGGATCGTCCTGCACCGAAGAGGCACAAAGGCCCTGGCAATCGACATCCGGGAGAGCGACGCTCGGGAGGTACTCGGCAGAGGAGATCGACATGCGCCGCGTGATCGTCGCCAGCCTTGTCTTCGCCATGATCGCCGCCGGCTGCGGTGGGGGAACCGGCAAGGAATCGGTGAAGACCCGCCCGTCGAGCTCCACCGCCAGCAGCACGACGACGAGTTCGACTCCCACGGCGCCCATCACGGCACCCAGCGCGGCGGGCAACCTCGCCGCGTACTTCAACGCGGCGGAGGCGGTGCACCACAAGCTCGCAGCCGCAGCGATCAAGATCAACGGGGGCGTCAGCAAGAGTCACATCTCGGTCGATCAGGCCACCGTCGATGCCGTCGCGGCAGCGGATCCGACGCCGGCCGGCGCGCTGATCCCTGCCGGACTGGATCCTGTCCTGTTGCGCGCGGTGGTCCTGCTCCAGAGCGAGCTCGTCTCCCGCCACTCGGCGATGGCGCGCGTCGGGCGCGTGCTGGGCACCTACCCGACCAACGGGCCCGAGGCCAAGGACCTGCTGCAGTGCCTCGGCAACGGCGCCGCCCCCGCCGCGAAGTTCCCCGCGGACCTGGCCTCGGCGAAGGCGCTCGCCGCGTCTTCGCCGCCACTGACCCCCGTGCCGACCAGCTCGCGTGCCGCCGCGGAGGTGGCGATCCGCCTCCTGGACATGGGGCTGCGCAACCGGGGTTGCGACTCGTGCGGCGGCGCCGTGGTGACCGACCTGCTTCCGATCACGTGGGGGCCGCAGCCCTCCTGGGCCGGAGCTCCCCCCTGGGACGGCAACATCGGCGGGGTCCCGTTCCGGGCCACCTACGAGGCGAACGGTTGGCGCATCGAGCTCAACGCGTGCTGAGCATCGTGTCGATGCGCCACACCGACCGATGGCCGTCTTTTCCGGGACCTTCTGCCCTGGCTGTGCACTTCGGTGCGTCGTCTACTGCACCTTGAACCATGCGTCGCCGGAGCCGCCGGTCGACGCGCCAAAACCAAGGAGCATTCCCGCATGAATCGTCGCACCCTTGATGTCGTGTTCAGCGTAGGGGGCGTGCTCCTTGCGGGCCTGCTGCTCATCCTGGGCCTGGTGCTCCAGAACCAGGCTGACTTCGCGAAGAGCTACGTGAAGGATCAGTTGTCCCAGCAGAAGATCACCTTCACACCGGTCAAGGGGCTCACCGCCCAGGAGAAGCAGGCCAACTGCCTCGTCACCAATGCGACCCGGCCCCTCACGACGGGCAAGCAGGCCGAGTGCTACGCGAACAAGTACATCGGCCTCCACGTCACCGAGGTCAACGGCGGCAAGACGTACTCCGAGACCAGCGGTGAATCCCGCGCCCTCCAGGCCAAGGCCGACGCCGCGACCACCGCGAATCCGGGCGCTCCCGCGACCGTCGCACTCCAGAGCCAGGCCAAGGCGCTGAGCGGCAAGGTCGACACCCTGTTCCGGGGCGAGACGCTGCGGGGCCTGCTGCTGACGTCCTACGGCTTCAGCATCTTCGGTGAGCGGGCGAACCAGGCCGCACTGGTGTCCTTCGCGGCCGCGCTCGTGCTCCTGCTGGCCTCGATCGCCGGGTTCGTCCACGCCTTCACGACGTCGAAGCAGAAGGTGATCTGAGATCGGTCGGCTCGCGGCATCGCGATCGCAAGGTCGTCACGGTGCCGCGAGCCGGGCTACGACGGCGGTGAAGCCCGCGAACCTTCGTCGAGCGCTTCACATTCGGCGCAGCGCTGAAGCCGCCCGGCACCCGCCGCGAGCTCCTCGGAATGGATCTGCTGTCCCGTCGGACAGTCGGACCGGTCGTGGTAGACGCCGCTGGCCCGGTCTGCCCGGATCGACCGGTACGGCTTGACCTTCTTGAGCTTTGACACCGCGCACCTCCGCTGCGCCCCGGGCGCAGGATACGCGGCGGCGCCACGCGGCAGCCGGTTGGATGCCGCCCGCGGCGTCAGGCCGTTCAGCGGATCTTCAGCAAGCGAGGCGCAACCTCCGGGGCGAGTCCGGGAGAACCCGGTCCGACCAGACGGAGGAGCCGAGCGTTGTGCCCTCTTCGCGTGAGCTCACCGTCGTCGAGCCCTCCAGGCGCCCGGGATCCCTACCCGGGCGCCTCGGAGCGGCACACGGAATCTGAGCTCGGGCCCGAGCCGCCACACGGGGCTCGCGTGGTCAGGCCGTGCCTCCACCGGTGTGCCTGGTTCGCGAGCACGGAGGAAGGGGGCGTGGCGGTCGCGATCGCTTCCCATCCGGCCGGGCAGCCGGCATGACTGCCACGCTCCAACGCGCCGAGGTCCTGGAGCCGACTCCCTCCCCCGCGGCGGCGCCTGCCGCGCATGGCGGGAGGACCGAGGTCTGGCTCGTCGTCCTCGTGGTGCTCGGTGGCGTCGTGCGCTTCTGGGGCCTTGGTGCCTCGCGACTCAACTACGACGAGTCGTTCACCGCGATGGCCGGCCGGCTCCCGCTCGGGAGCCTCGCCAACTTCTTGCGCTCGAACGACTCGCACCCGCCCCTCGACTACCTGCTGCGTGCACCACTCGCACGCGCGGGAGTGAGCGAGCTCTGGTTCCGGACGCCGTCTGCGATGCTCTCGCTCGGCGCGCTGGTGTTGTTCGCGTGGTGGATGCGCTCGCGGGGTCGAGCCGGCGTGATCGCGACCGCGTTGGTCGCGGTGAGCGCGTTCCAGGTGTCCCACGGCCGCGAAGCACGCATGTACGCCGAGCTCGAGCTCCTCGGGGTCGCGGCCGCCATGATGGCGACGACCTGGCGGTCGAGGCCGCGGCGCTGGCATGTGCCCGCGCTCGCGGCCCTGGTGCTCGTCGGCCTGCTCACGCACGTGTCGATGTTCCTCCTCGCGGCCGGCCTGTTCCTCGTCCCCGGCCGTCGCACCGATCGGGACGCGTGGTGGTGGCGTGGCGCGATCGTGTCCGGCGTTCTCGGATGGGCACTCGTCTGGGGTCCGACCTTCCTCGTCCAGGCCCGTGGTGGACACTCGAGTTGGATCGCACCGACCACGGTCTCCGGCCTGGCAACGGCGATCGGTCGCTCGGTCACGTTCGAGCCGGCGCTCGCGGGCGTCGCGGCGCTTGCGACGATCGCCGGTGGCGGGTTGATCTGGCGTCGCGACCGGTCGCTCGGATGGGTCTGGGTGTGCTGCTTCGCCGTGCCGATCGGCGTTGCCGCTCTCGCAGGACTCTTCGCGCCGGTCGTTCTCGACCGGACGTTCACGCTCATGGCATGGGCACCCTGCCTCGCGATCGCGTTTCTCCTGGACGCTCTCCTGCGTCGGCATCGGCTGCTCGGCATCGTGGTGCTCGGCGCGCTCCTTGCCGTGATGGTTCCGTCGACGCTGCAGACGGTCCGGGCGCGTACCGGGCCCGACGCCCCGCTGCGACAGCTCGCGCGGGTGGCGAAGCCCGGCGACATCGTCGCGGTCAGACCGGCGAGCAAGGCACCCGAGATCGCGTGGTCGCTCGGAGCCCGGGGGAATGCCTCGACCCGTCACGTCGCGGTGCCGGGGATCCCCGCGGCATTCGGCATCCGGTTGGGCACGGGCACGCCAACGGGTCGGATCTGGTTGCTCGATTGGAGGTCCTTCCCCCACCCGGCCGTCACCGCGGCGGGGCAGTGCGCGGCTCGCTGGTCATGGGGCCACACCCACATCCGATGCATCCGAGGCTGAGCGCGGCCCGACCGCTTCGGCCCGTCGAGCGTCAGCCGCGTCGCGAGCGCGGACCCACGTGGGGCGTACGGTGGCTTCATCCCACGCGTCCGAAGTCGTGCCGTTCCCCGTGCGTTGGCGACCGTCGTGGTGGCGAGCCTGGTCGCCGTGCTGGCCGGCTGCAGCGACGGCGGACCGGCTCACCGCAGCGATCGGGCCGAGGCGACCGGAACCGGTCCGGCCCAGCGAGCTGCGAAGGCGCGCTGTCGGGCCCTGGCCCGCACGAACCCGAGTCCTGGAGCACGTCGCTCGGACGCGGCCGGTGTCACCCGGATCACGCTGATGCTCGTCGACCCGCGCCGGCCAACCCCGGCGATTCCCCACCGTCACGCATCGCCGTGCCGGGTCTTGCCCACGGAGCTCCGGTACCCGACCGCCGTGACGCGCCCGGTCCCGCTCATCGTCGTCGCGCACGGTCTCGATGGCAGCCCGAGCTCGCTCGCGCCACTGCTCGATGCGTGGGCCGGTGCCGGCTACGTGGTCGCCGCGCCGACATTTCCCACCACGAGGAAGGACAGCCACGGAGCGTCGCTGGCGAGTGAGCCGGTCGACCAGGCTGCCGACATGCGGTTCGTCATCGGTCAGCTGGTCGGACGAAGTCGAACCGCCGCTGCGAGCCCGCTCACTGGCCTGATCGACGGGACCCGGATCGGGGCTGCGGGCATGTCGCTCGGTGGACTCGGCGTGTACGGACTCGTGTCGAACACGTGCTGCAGGGATACCCGCGTCCGCGCGGCGATCCTGATGGCCGCGGTCCGTCGCGAGTTTCCCGACGAACGCTACGAAGACAACCGGGCGCCGGTGCTCCTCGTGCAGGGCGACGCAGACAGTGGCTACCACAACAGCGTCGAGGCCTATCCGGAGCTCGTGCCCCCCAAGTGGTTCATCACCCTGCATGGATCGGGACACTCGCCGCCCTTCGAGGTACCACCGGGCCCCGAAGCACCGCTCGTGTACACC
>JADGON010000176.1 GCA_017882945.1 Acidimicrobiia bacterium
CCGCCCGGAGTCCCGGTCGCACCGCACCGCGGTCGCCGAGGTTGTAGAGCGACGCCGTCTCCGACGTCATCTTGCGCACCACCCACTCGAGCGGCAGCCGGTCGTGATCACGGTCGCGCGCCCAGTGGGTGAGCATGTAGGTCGGGGTCGACGCGTCACACGTCGTCCCGCAGTGCGCGCCGCCGTCGCCAAGGCCGAGCGCGCTGGTCGGATGCAGCAGCATCTCGCGCACGGCGTCGAGGTTGCAGTCCGTGTAGTTGAGCAATGGCCGCATCACGAGTGCGTCGCCGTCGTCCTCCATCAGGAGGTCGTAGTACAGGTCGTAGACGTCGCGGCCCTCGCTCGCGGCGCGCGCCGCGACACTCGTCGACGGGTCGGGCTCGTAGTTCGGCGGGTCGCCGAGCGGGAACGCCTTCGCCGGATCCAGGAACTGCACCATCGCCGGATCGGGGTTCGCGGCTTCCGCGACGAGCCGGCGCTTCGTCTCGGGATCACGCATCGCCACGACGCGGTCCACGATCTTCGGCAGGATGCCCACTGGTCCCCAGCTCGGGCAGTACGCGAACGGGTGGAACGTCTGGAGTCCGAGCAGCAAGGTGACGGGGCGCCCGGCGACCTGCGGGCGGATGCGCGCGCCTTCGCCCACCGCTTCACTCGCCAGCTCGAGCATGCGTCGCCACGATTCGGGGTCGTGATCGTTCTGCGTGAGCGCGAACGTGACCGGACGGTCGATCGCCGCGGAGAGCCTGCGCATCCACGCCATCTCGCGTTCGGGTGCGGCCAGGTCTTCGCCGAGCGCGCCGGCGGGCGCGAGCTCGAAGATCCCGGTGCCGAGCTCGCCGAGCGCCCGGCCGATGCCGAACAGCTCGTCCTCGGCGGCGAACGTCCCGGGCACCGGCTCGCCGTCGATCGCCATGTGGGCGATCGTCCGTGACGTCGAGACCCCGAGCGCGCCGGCTTCGATCGCCCCGCGCACGATGACGGCCATCGCCTCGATGTCGGCTTCGGTCGCCGGCTCGTTCTTCGCGCCGCGCTCACCCATGACGTAGCCGCGCACCGCGCCGTGCGGGATCTGCGCGCCGACGTCGAGCATCTTCGGCACCCGGTCGACCGCGTCCAGGTACTCGGGGAACGTCTCCCAGCCCCACTGGATCCCGTCGGAGAGTGCTGCCCCCGGGATGTCCTCGACGCCTTCCATGAGCCCGATCAGCCACTCGTGCTTGTCCGGCTGCACGGGCGCGAACCCGACGCCGCAGTTGCCCATCACGACCGTCGTGACCCCGTGCCAGCAGGACGGCGTGAGCATCGGATCCCACGTGATCTGGCCGTCGAAGTGCGTATGGACATCGACGAAGCCCGGGGTGACCACCATCCCGCCCGCGTCGATCGTCTGGCGCGCACCCGAGTCCTCGAGCTGACCGACCTCGGTGATCCGGTCACCGTCGATCGCCACGTCGGCCCGGCGCGGCGGCGCACCGGTCCCGTCGACGAGCATCCCCCCGCTGATCACCAAGTCATGCATCGCGTCAGGTTAGGTCGGTCCCGGTCACGTCGGCGCGGCGCCCCACAGGAGCAGGCCGAGGTCGTGGCATTCGGAGGGCTCACCGGTCCACTGGATCGTCCCGATTGTCGTACGCCTGCCCCAGAGCGCGAGCAACCTCGTCGCGGGGTCCGAAATCGCTGCCGGCTCGGCGCATGCGTCGGCCAGCTCCAGGCGCGCGCCGCACGTGTCGCGCACGACGACGACGTCGGGTTGACCCGGCGACGCGAAGGCGGTCCTCACCGCTTGGATCCCGGAGACGTCCGCCCGATGGGCCACCGACTCCGGTGAACCGTCGAGCATCGAGGTCAGGACTGATGCGGCATGGCTGGTGAGCTCGGGCTGGGAAAGCAGCTCGACGCTCACCGCGTCATCGCCCGCGAGATCCCAGCGATGCAGTGCCGCCTCGCTGCGACCGTGCAGCGAGAGCTCCGACGGCTCGAGTCGTCGGCCCGCGAACGACACCGAAGCCCGGGGGCCGGTCGCGCACAGCGCTTCGACAGCCGCGCCGAGCCGGAGTGCCTCGATCACGAGCCGCTCTCGGAGGGCGTCGTCATCGAGTGCCACGAACGGCGCCTCACGATCGCCGAACTCGCGAGTCGGTCGCTCGGGCCGACCCGCGACCGTGTCCTCGGTGAGGTCGGCCATCTCGGCGGCGCCTGCCGCGAGATGAGCGACCAGGTCATGGGCCGTCCAGCCGGCGCATGCGGTTGCCGCGTCGGGGGCTGTGGCTTCAAGGGTGGTCAGGAGCTCGGTTGCTTCGTCCATGGGAGCCAGGTTCGGCGGCTCGGCGATCGATGTCTGGCGGTTTCCCGACGTTGCCATGGACCTGACGGGCGAGTCAGGTCGGTCACTTAGGATCTGGCGCATGCCGATCGGAATCACTGACGAACATCTCGCGCTGCACGCCGCGGCGAAGGGCTGGGTCGAGCGTCACTGCCCGCCCGCCGTCCCCCGGGCCCAGCTCGAAGCCGACACGGAGGCGCTCCCGTCGTTCTGGCCCGACCTCGTCGCGCAGGGCTGGACGGGCCTGCACCTCGAGGAGACGTTCGGGGGGGAGGGCTACGGGATCCCCGAGCTCGCGGTCGTGCTCGAGGAGCTCGGGTTCGCGGCCGCGCCCGGACCGTTCCTCGCCACGACCCTCGCCGGCGCGCTCCTGCAGGCCGCGGGCAAGGAGGTGGCTGCGACGTTCGGTCCTGGCCTCGCCGACGGCTCGCAGATCGGTGCGGTCGCGCTCGACGGATCGCTCGCGGCGCAGGAGTCGCCGGACGGCGCGCTGCGCGTCAGTGGGACGCTGCGGCCGGTGTTGTCCGGTCACCTCGCGACGCTGCTCGTCGCGGATGCCGGTGGTACCTGGGTCGTGCTGGAGGCCGACGAGTTCGCAGCGCGCGAGCTCGACAGCGTGGACCGGACGCGGCGCGTCGCCGAGGTGACCGTGTCAGGTGCGGTGGTGCCCGCGAGCCGTCAGCTCGGTGCACTCTCCACCGCCGCGGTGCACGAGCTCGCCGCTGTCCTCTTCGCCGCGGACGCGGTCGGTGCGTCGCAGTGGTGCGTCCAGACCGCATCGGACTACGCGAAGGACCGACGGCAGTTCGGCCGGCCGATCGGTCAGTTCCAGGGCGTCAAGCATCGCTGCGCCAACATGGTCGGCCGCACCGAGCTCGCCCGCGCCGCGACCTGGGACGCCGCGCGTGCGGTCGGAGACGCGGATACGGAAGCCTTCGCGGCGGCGGCCGCCGCGTCGCTCGCGATCGACGGGTTCTTCCTGACGGCGAAGGACTGCGTGCAGACGCTCGGTGGCATCGGCTTCACCTGGGAGCACGACGCCCACGTGTATCTCCGCCGCGCGACCGCGACGCGGGCCCTGCTGGGCTCCGCGTCGTCGTGGGAGGTGCGCTCGGCCCGGCTCGCGCTCGGCGGGGCGAAGCGCCGTCTCACCGTGGACCTCCCGATGGAGGCGGAGGTCCATCGCGAGGAGCTCCGAGCGCTCCTGGCCGAGCTCCAGACCCTCGACCGCGTCGAGCAGCGTCATCGCATCGCGGACGAGGGATTCGTGGCGCCGCAGTGGCCGAAGCCCTGGGGTCGCGAAGCAGACGCGCTCGAGCAGCTCGTCATCGACGAGGAGTTCCGCCACGCCGGGACGACCCGGCCCAACATCGCGGTCGGCGGCTGGGCGCTGCCTCCGCTCATGGTCTACGGCACCGAGGCGCAGCAGCAGCGGTGGATCCCGCCGACGCTGCGCGGCGAGATCGAGTGGTGCCAGCTGTTCAGCGAGCCGGGCGCGGGCTCGGATCTCGCGGCGCTCACCACCCGCGCCGAGCGCGTCGATGGTGGGTGGATCGTCAACGGCCAGAAGGTCTGGACCTCGATGGCCGAGCGGGCCGACTGGGGGATCCTGCTCGCCCGCACGGATCCCGAGGTGCCGAAGCACGAGGGCATTTCGTTCTTCATGCTCGACATGAAGACGCCGGGGATCGACGTGCGACCGCTCCGCGAGCTCACGGGCGAGGCGATGTTCAACGAGGTGTTCATGGACGACGTCTTCGTCCCCGAGGATTGTCTCGTCGGTCGCGAGCACGACGGTTGGCGAGCCACGCGCACGTCGTTGGCGAACGAACGGGTCTCGATGGGGAGCGGAGCAACGATCGGCTTCGGCATTCGCGGCATCCTCGACATCGTGCGGACGACCGGTCGTGAGGACGACACCGAGGTGCTGGCCGAGGTCGGTGCGCTCGTCGCCCGTGGCTACGCGCTCGCGGTGCTCGGGTTCCGGTTGACGCTCTCCGCGTTGACGGGCGCGGACCCGTCCGGTTCCGAAGCGTCGGTGAAGAAGCTCCTCGGCGTCGAGCACGACCAGAAGGTCCAGGAGGTCGGGCTCGGCCTGCTGGCGGGCGAAGGCGCGATCGCCGACGG
>JADGON010000177.1 GCA_017882945.1 Acidimicrobiia bacterium
GAGTTGATGGTCATCGACGTGGTGACGGTGTCGAGCGGCAGGCCGTGGAGCAGCAGCTCCATGTCCTCGAGCGAGTCGATGGCGACGCCGACCTTGCCGACCTCGCCCTCGGAGCGGGGGTGGTCCGAGTCGTAGCCCATCTGGGTGGGCAGGTCGAAGGCACAGCTCAGCCCGGTCTGGCCCGCATCGAGGAGGAAGTGGAAGCGCTGGTTGGTCTCCGCCGCGCTGCCGAAGCCCGAGTACTGGCGCATCGTCCAGGGTCGGGTGCGGTACATCTCCGGGTAGATCCCGCGGGTGTAGGGCGGCGATCCGGGCCGGCCGAGCCGAGCCTCGGGGTCGAACGCGGCGAGATCCTCAGCCGTGTAGAGCGGCTTGATCTCGATCCCCGAGTCCGTCTGGCGCGGCTTCTCGTTCATGGCGGCAGGATACCGGCGCTTCGTCGCTCGCTCCCAGGTGAGGCTCTCCCTCCCCCCGTTCCGCTTTCGGTGGCGCTCAGGGTCGCTCTGGCGACCTCGAGCACCACCGAAACGACGACAGGAGGAGAAGAGAAGGTGTCGTGAGCCCCGGCCAATCCGTGGCCGAGGCCCACGACGCTCGCGTCGCGACTGGCTAGTGGGCGGCTCCGCGCCCACTGGAGTCGCCGGTCGGGCGTAACGCGAACAGCGCCAGGCTGCCCGCGTCGATGCCGCTCCAAACGACGTCCGTCGGTCGATGGCCGGACGCCGGACAACTCTGGGGGCGGCGATGCATGCCGAGCGCGACGAAGGGAGACGTTGCGGCACTCCACCGCTTGCCCGTCCCAGTCGTCATCGCGATCCTCCCAGAAGCATCCGTGCCCCGGCCCGGAGGTAGCACGTTCGGTTGTATCAGCCCGACGCGCGGATTGCCACGGGTGATTTCGCCTTCCACGCGATTCGTTGGCAACGGTCACCTCCGGTGGTCGCGTCTGCCACGTCCTCGCCCGGTTGTGACCTTCGGCCCTCGCCGCGCGCCCGCGCCTTTCGTATGGTCAAGGAGAACATAGCGGAGGTCGCGCTCATGAACAGAGGCTCGAGGGGACTGCTCATGGGTGGCGTGGTGAGCGCAGGGCTCGCCATCACGATGGCGATCGGTCCACCGATGGCGAGCGCTGCATCACCCCCGCCACCGCGCACCGGTACGGTCACGTGCGCGCTCTCGGCCGACTCGACGTTCACGCCGGCGCTGGGCTACGGCCGGGGGATCTTCGGCCCACGGGTCTCTCCGCACGCCGACGCGAGGTGGCGGGTCGAAGGCGCGCTGACCGGGTGCACGGGCACGCAGGCGGGTGGCAGCCCGGCGCGGCCGGGACCGATCACGCACGGACAGCTGGTCCTGAAGGCCAAGGCAGTCGAGCACCGTTGTGAGAACGTGACCGCCTCCGGCATGACCGTGAGCACACTGCGCATCCGGTGGTTCGATGCCGCCGACCGACTCCTACGGACGACCAAGGCCACGGGGACCGCGTCCGTCGCCGGGCTCGCGAACGGCTCGATGTACTCGAGCTTCGTCCCGCTCGTGATCGACCCGAACTTCGTTCCCCCCGGCATCATCACGTTCCAGGCGACCGCGACCGCCGCGCCGGACTCGCAGGTGTTCCCGACCGAGCCGGTCACCATGACGGCAGTTGCCGATCAGACGATCTCGGACATGCAGCTGCCGTGCTCGTACACGACGCCTCCGCTCACGCAGGGCGTCCCGTTCTTCGGATTCCACGGAGTCCACGGCCCGGCATCGCTCTCGGTCGGCTGAACGGAGCAATCGCCTCGAAGGCGCGTCGGACCCTCTCAGCCGGTTTGAGGTCCGGCGCTCGCGGACGCTCCGATCTGCTCTTCCCGCAGTCCGGCGATCCGGAGGAACGTCATGTCGACGGGTCGCGAGAGATGGACGGTGACCCGATCAGGCTGCACCGTGACGTCCACCCGGGTGTCGATCGGGAGCCCCGACGCTTGGAGCACTCGATCGACCGCGCTGCGTGCCGCGCCCGGGTCGAGCCGAACCTCGCTCCCTGCGCTGTCACGAAAGTGCGCTTCGTCGATCGCCGACGCGCCTGCGAGCGCGGCGGAGTCCGCCACATTCTGGAGGTCCCGCCGAGCCGTGAACACGCGTGCGCCGTCGACGGCGAGTCCTGTGAACGCGAGGCAGATGATCAGCGCGCCGACGATCACGACCGATGCTTGGCCCGTCTCCCGCGATCGACGAGTCACGGACCACTGCGGTAGCGGTCGACCTGCACCACGTGCGTCGCCTCGACGGGAACCGAGACCGACGGCCAGACGTCACCCAGGAACGGGATCCGGAAGATCGCCACGTCGGTCCGGACATGCACCCGCAACAGCTCGCCGCGAGCGCGCTGACCCTCGACGGTGGCGTGCAAGGACCCGGGTGGAAGACCGTGATTGCGCGCCGCCTGCTCCACCACGAGCGCGCTTCGGGTCGAGGCCTCGTCGGGCGAGTCCGCGACCACGACGGCCCGCCCGTACTCGCGCGCCGCCGCGCTGGTCGCCAGCGTCGCCCGGTGGAGCACTCCGAAGAGCACCACGGTCTGCACGAGCACACCGAAGACGAGGCTTCCAAGAACCGCGAACTCGACGATCGAGCTGCCGCGCTGACGGTCCGTCACGGCAGCGCCTCGTCCTCGTCGAACGCGGTGGCCTGGACCTCGACGTCGAAGCGGGGCAGGAAGGGGATGATCATGGGCGCGGCTCCTCGCGCTCGTACCGCGACGGAGTCACCGTCCTGGTCGGCCTCCACGACGAAGGCTCGGCCACTCGAGCCGAGACCGTCCCTCAGGAGCGAGCGCGTTCGCACGACACCGTCGTCCAACGGTCGACCGGTCTCTGCCGCGGTCCGCGCACCCTCGTGCACGGCACTCACCGCGACGTTGCGCGCCCAGACCCAGATCGCCATCTGCACGACCACGAGGAGGCAAACGACCGTCAGGATGGTCACGGCGAGGAACTCGATCATCGTCGAGCCCGCGTCGGCACGAGCTGGACGGTTACCCGCGCAACTTGTCGAGCGCATCGGTCACGATGGCGGTGAGATCAGGCTGGACGATCGCCCAAAGAGCCATGACGATCCCGATGCCCATCACGAGCAGCATCACCCACTCCGGGATCGAACCTCGTTCGTCGTTGAACTGAATACGCATCCGTGCTCCATTCATCGGGCCAATGTCCTGATGGCAACCACGCCGGGGAAGAAGGCGAAGAGAATCGCGACGGGGAGGATGAGGCCCACAACCGGAATCAACATCGACACCTGCTTGCGCCCCGCCGCCTCGATCACCTCCCGCTTCTCTGACTCGCGCACGTCGAACGCCATCGCGCGGAGCGCTTCACCCAGCGGCATTCCCCGCTCCTGGGCAGCCACGACGGCGCCGACGAATCGGTCGAACGGCGCCAGACCGAGTGCCTTGGCCCGGGTCTCGAGCGACTCGGACAGCGGCACGCCACCTCGAGAGATCCGCAGCGCGGCGCGGATTTCGGACGCCAACGGACCGCTCCCGGCGGTCGCCACGAGCTCGAGTGCACCCCGCAGGCTCTCGCCTGCCGTGACGGCGAGACACACCATGTCGACCACGGTGGGGAACTCGGAGCGCGCTCGGTCCCGTCGGGCGTCGATTGCCCGGGTCAGCGAGCGATCTCGGCCGACAATCCCGATCGCGCCGAACGCCACCGCGACGAGCAGCGCCGCCAGCGGTGAGATGTTGCGGCCACTGGCGGCCAACACGATCGTGAGCGCGATTCCACCGACGAACCCTCCAACGCCCCAGGTTGCCTGCTCTGCCCGAAAGCCCGACGGGGTGAGGGTCGACCCCGCGGCAGCGAGCCTCTCCGGGAGGTCGCGTCCGTCATCACCGAACAAGCGCTGAAGCCGAGCGCCGAGATCCTCGAGGATCGGATGGAATGCGGCGGCGATGCCTCCACGCGGCGCGCGCGGGACCGAAAGGAGCCGCGAGCGGCGAGGCCCGAGCGCGCCCAGGTAGGGAGCGAGTCGCTGCGCAAGCGAAGGGCGACGGAACCGGGGCAGGCAGCTGATCACCATCGCGACACCAAGGAGCCCGATCCCCACGACCACGATGGCGCGCAGCGCGCTCATCGCGTGCCCTCGAGCACGCCGAGACCCGCGCCTGCGAGGACACGCGGCTCCTCGGGCAATCGACCGAACGCCACCATCAACCGGTACCCGACAACGGTGGCCGCCGCGCCTCCCGCCAGCACCGCCAACCCGGCCAACGAGTCGTAGGCCCTCGCACCTTGGGGGCGGCTGGCGACCAGCACGAGAACGAGCCACGGAGCGGCCGCCGCGACGCGGGCGGCCACCAACGTCCACGACTGACGGGCCACGATCTCCTTGCGCACCGCGAGGTCCTCGCGCAGGAAGCTCCCCAGGGTGCGCAGCACGCGCCCGAGCTCGCGACCACCGACCCGATGCGCGATCACCAACGTCGCCACGACGCGATCGGCCGTGGGGTCTGCGAGCGCTCCACCAAGCCGTTCGAGCGCGCCAACGAAGTCCCCTGAGACACGATGATCTGCGGCCACTGCACCAAATGCGGGGCGGAGCGGCGCCGGGCCGCGCTCGGAGACCAGTGCCACGGCCGCGGGAAGCGTGTCACCCGCACGTACGGCACCCGCCAGAAGCTCGATCGCCTCGGGCCAGCACTGCTGACGGGCGCGCCGCACCGCGCGGACGCGTGACCGGTAGTACGCAACGGGCGCGTAGATGCCGGCAGCGAATCCGACCAGGGCGACGGTCGTCGACCCGATGAGCACGATCACCGCGGCTGCTACCGCCACTCCGCAACCCAAACACGCGGCCGCAAACTGCGTCGGCGAGATGTTCCCAAGGCCACCGGCGGCGAGCCATCCGGCGAGAGCGCTCCGGAACCGGTCCAGCGGCCGCGCGCGTTGACGGCGAGGTGCGGTGCAGGCGTCGAACACGAGGAACACGCCAAGACCGAGCAGCAACGACACGATGACGTTCATCGCAGCACCGACATGAGGTCGATCCCACGCTCGGCGAATCGCTCCAGCCGTCCCGGAAGCTCACCGGTCCACCGAAGATCGCCACCGATGCCCTGAAACACGCAGCCCGCCGTTGGTTCGTCGCCGTCACCCACGTTGGGCGAGACCGCGAGGATCTCGGTGATCGCGCGCGATCCGTCGGCGCGCCGGCAGAACACCACGAGGTCCACGCATGCGGCGACCGTCGAAGCGACAAAGCGCCGATCGAGATTCTCGCCGGCAAGGAGCGGAAGCGTGGTGAGCTTGCGCAGCGCCTCACGCGCCGAGTTGGCATGGACCGACGTCATCCCCGCGGCGCCACTGTTGAGCGCGAGCAGCATGTCCAGCGTCTCGGCTCCTCGAACCTCACCGACGATGATCCGATCCGGTCGCATGCGCAGGCTCTCGCGCACAAGGTCGCGCAAGGTGACGGCACCCTCGCCTTCGAGGTTCGACTGCCGACACTGCATCGACACCACATCCGGTCGACCGATGCGCAGCTCGAAGACCTCTTCACACGTGACGATCCGTTCACGCGCAGGGATCGCGGACGTGAGGCAGCTCAGAAGCGTGGTCTTTCCCGCACCGACGGCACCTGCGACCACGATCGAGAGCCCCGCGCGGACAGCAACCTCGAGGAATGCGGCCGCTGACCTGGAGCACGAACCGAGCGCGACGAGCTCTTCGAGGGACTCGGCCCGCAGGCCGACGAACTTGCGGATGTTGATGGCCCACTGGTCGGTGATCGGCGGAATCACGACGTGCAGGCGACTGCCCTCGGGGAGGCGCGCATCGACGAACGGCTGTGACCGGTCCAGCCGACGGCCGGCACGCGCCAGCATTCGCTCGACGAGCTCCTCGACTTCCGACGCGCTCAGCACCACTGTGGTCAGCTCGTGCTCACCACGCCGAGCGACGAACACCCGGCCCGGCTCGTTGATCCAGATCTCCTCGACTTCGGGATCCTCGAGCAGGCGGGTGAGCGCACCGAAGCCACCGATCCGATGGTGCAGCAGCTCGACATCTTCGTCGGTGAGCGCTGGGAGCCCACCGGAGAGGTAGCGGTCCCGGTAGTCGACGACGACTTCGTCGACGAGTTGGGTCAGGCCGGCGTCGTGATCGAGCGCGATCTCCCGACGCTGCAGGAGCTCGCGCACGTCACCTTCGACGATCTCCACCGCCCGGCGCCCCGGAACGCCGGTCGTGCTCATGTCGTCACCGCGGTGACGAGGCCACCCAGCTCGCGCAGCCACGGCGACCGTGGCGCGATTGCGTGCAACGGGCGACCCTCCCAGACCGCCCGCTCGAACAGCGGGTCGGACGGCAGGAACGCCAACGGAGGACGCCCGGTCCACTCGGAGATCTGCGACGAGCAGTCCTGCGCGCGACGGGCGGCGCGGGGGACCCGGTTCACGACGATCCGGACGTTCCTGATCACGTCGGGGCGAACGTCGGACAACGTCCGGTGGGCGACGATGCCGCGACGGACACCGATCGGGTCACCCCCGGCCACCAAGAGGACCTCGTCAGCGGCGGCCAACGTCGTCAACGTCATGAGGTTGCGCCGGTACGGCACGCGATCGAACGCAAGCTCCTCGTCCTCTTCAATCGGCGCCGCGACGTCCACAACGACGACTGCACGGGCGTCGCGTGCCGCGTCGAGCACCGCAATCCAAGCTCGCTCGCGGACTTCGGGCCAGAGCTCGGCCCGGGCGAGACCCGGCAACACCGAGCACCCCGACGGTCCTTCCTGCAAGCAGGTTTCGAGCGGTTGCCGCCATCCTTCGCCGGCCAATCGCGCCGCCTGGGCGACTGACGGTGCTTCATCGAGGTCGAGCATCTGTGCGATCGACGCCGACCACGCGTCACCATCGATCAGCAGTACGCGCAGACCGCGTCGCGCTGCCTCGACGGCGACATGAATCGCGACCGTCGTCCGCCCGGGCGCGCCGGCCGCACCCCAGACGGCCACCATCCGCCCACGCACCGCCTTCCCGGGTTCGGCGACGCTCGGTACCGCTCGGGCAATCGACGGGCTCTCGTCCCCACCCAACCGGTGGAGCAGCCCCGCGAGGTCGTCCGCGTTCGCATCCGACGGGAGCTGATGGGCGACACCGATCCGGTCGAGTGGCCGCGATGCACTGTGCGAGTCGACCGCGACGACCGTCACACCGTGGTCGTGCAACGTGCCGACCAGGTCGCGGTCGAGCCACGGCAGCTCAGCCGCGATGACCGCGAAGCGCGGTTGGTCTCGAAGTGCAACTCCCAAGAGCTCGCCGTGATCCACACACCGACGAACGAGCTCGATGCCGAGCTCGTGGCGCTGCAACCCGCGCACGAGCGGGGCTTCCCACCTCGCTCCACCGGCACAGGTGACGATGCGCACGGAATCCCTCACGGAAGCTCCGAGACATCGAAGCGCGCCCGCACTCCGCGCGCCGAAGCGCTCGCGCGCACGATGTCCAGCTCGGCGTTGCGCACCGCGAACGCGACGAAGACCACGTCGTCCGGCTTGACTGAGATCGTGAGCGCGGTCAGCTGACCTTCACGCTGCCCGAACAAGCCGTCCGCGTGCACCACGTCGACGACCTGCGCGCCCGCAGCAACCGTGAGCGTCTTCGCGTCCCCCGTACCCTTGTCGAAGCTGGCCAGGACGTCGACGCGATCACCCGGCTGGAGTGCGCCGCCGAGCGCGTGCTCGGGGGCGATCGGGACCGTGATCTCGCGCCCGGCTCGGGTCACGCCACCGATCGACGCCGCGCCGACGAGGCCCCCTTCGGCGAGCGGGAACCGCAGCACCCGATCGACCGGCGGCCGCCGTGTGGTCACGGGCACCAGACCATCGAGGACGTCCCCGGCGGCCTGGATCCTGGTGGTTCGAAGGTCGCCCGGTGTCAGGACGTGACCCGCGGGCAGGGCGCGGGCCGCGGCGTAGACGGCCACCGTCTGATCCGACGTCGCGGCCAGGCGGAGCCCGCCCAGCACCGAAAGCGCCACCAGCAACAAACCCACTACGAGCCGGGCGTCGACCTTCGGAAGCCGGCGCGTCAAGCCGCGCCCGAGCTGCGCGCTCAGCGTCGTCATCGAACGGCTTCCCGATTCGCGCCCCGGCCGTCATGTCGATTCGGTACTCTGGGGAACGCAACGCGATGCAACGTCACGTTCTGACCCGCTCCGAGGAGCCCCTTGGTGGAAGACCTGCCGCCACCCCTGCTCAAGCCTTCCGAGGTCGCGGGCGTGCTCAACGTGACGGTCTCGCAGGTGTACACGCTCATGCGGAGCGGAGAGCTCCCTGCTCTCAAGATCGGGCGCAAGGGCGTGTGGCGGGTCAGCCGTGAAGCACTCGAGGCGTACCTGGTCGAGCTGACCCAAGAGGCGAAGGCGCGCGCCCGGTAGACGCTCATTCGATCGACTCGCGCGTGACGCGGACGATCGCATCGAGACGGAAGTCGTGGTACCGCAGGACGCGGGCCCGCCGGCTTCCGGTGTCGTCGGCCACCTCGCCGACCCGCAGCCAGTCCGCCCCCACGCTGAGGATGCGACCCCGCAGCGGCTGGCTGTCCACGCCGACCACGGTCACGACGTCCCCAGCAGGAATGCGACGGAGCTCATCGGCATAGCGGCGCGTGGCGACGCCGGCGGCGACGATCTCCTGTGCCTCCCCCACCTGCTCAGCCGAAGCACCGAGGCGCAGCTCGGAGAGCTCGTCGGCGATCGCGTCGAAGGGATCAAGTCCGTCCGGTGCATCCGATGCTCCTCCGGCCATTTTGTGATTCCCGTCCGTGGAAAGCCGGGGAACGTACCAGGTCGGCATAAACACTGCCAAAGGCCTCATCACCGATATATCCGACCCGATGTGCCGATACATCCGCCCGATGTATTGACAGCGTACACACTGATATGCAACGGTTCCATCGTCTACTCGATGGAAACAACATTAATGATGCTGATGTTGTCTTTGTGATTCATCGAGCTCGCTGCACGGCCGCACATCGGAGCCATGGATGGTTCGGAGACTTCAAGCTGGAACGGACGACGCGCTGGGCGCACTCGTTGGGCGTGCCGCGCTCGGGGCAGCCATGGCAGCCCTGCTGCTCCTCACGCTCGGCTTCATCGCTGAGCTGCTTCGCCGCCGGCACCGTGCTAGTCGCGTGGTCGCATTCCTCGACCTCACGGTGCCGACGGGAGTTCGCACCGTCATCGTCACGGCACTCGCGCTCATTGCCGCCTTCGCCGGTCCACGACCGGCCGTCGCCGCGGACAGCGTGCGCGAGTGGCTCGGACACACCCCGTCGTCGACGACCGTCACGACACGCGCCGTCGTTGCGCCTCCGGACTCGGTCTCCGCACGGGAGACCTCCCCACCAACAACCACCCCCGCGGGCCCAGTCGTTCTCATCCCGCCCGTGACGGTCGAACAGCTGAATCCGGCGCCCCCGGTGCCGGCACCCGTCGCGCCAAAGGCCGCGCTCCC
>JADGON010000023.1 GCA_017882945.1 Acidimicrobiia bacterium
CGGGCTTCAGGTTCGTTCCGCGATGATCGACGGCATGATCATCATGATCGGCGCCATCGGGTTCTTCGCCTTCCTCTGCGCGCTCGCGCTCGTCGCCGGGGGCAAGGTCGACATCCAGACCGCGGTGGACTTCGCGCGTGAGAACGACGAGCTCTCGCGGGTACTCAGGAGCGTCGAGGTCGACACGGCCCTCGAGGAGCCGCGCCCCCGGTAGACGAGGTCAGCCGCGACCGGCGGGACGCGCCCCCGCGACGGTCGTGCGGTGCATCGCGCGACGGTGCCCTTGCACATCGGCGATCACCATGTGCTGGACACACCGGTTGTCCCAGAAGGCGATGTCGCCGACCTCCCACCGCCAGCGGCAGGAGAAGGCGGGTTGTGTGGCGTGGGCGTGCAGGAAGTCGAGCAGCAGCTTCGACTCGTGCGGCCACCAACCGTCGAATCCGAGCGTGTACTGGGCGTTGACGAAGAGCGCCTCACGACCAGTCTCCTCGTGCACCCGGACGGCAGGATGCGTCTGCACGCGATTCGCCTCGTCGCTCGTCTGCACCGTCATGCCGACGAACTGGTCGTGCACCGCCTGCATCTTCGGCGAGTAGGCATCGCGCGCGCTGTGCACCGCGCGCAGGTCCCGCAACGTGTGTTGCAGGCCGGGCGACAGTGTCTCGAACGCCAGGTACTGGTTCGCCCAGAGCGTGTCGCCACCGAAGGGTGGTACCTCGAGCGCATGCAGGATCGAGCCCATCGGTGGCTCGGCGAGGAACGAGAAGTCGCTGTGCCAGATCCCGCCGAACGTGAACCCCTGACGCTCCGACGCCTCGCGCACGACCGCGATCACCTCGGGGTGATCGGCGATCGGCTCGACGAAGGGCACCGGGCTGTACGGACCGAAACGGCGGCTGAACGCAACCTGCTGCGCCGGTGTCAGCGACTGCCCGCGAGCAAAGACGACGCCGTGATCGAGGATCGCGCGTCGGATCTCCGCGATCACCGCGTCGGAGAGGTCACCCGAGAGGTCGACACCCCGGATCACCGCGCCGCACGCCGGCGCCCACGGTTCGACGTCGATGTGCTCGTACGGCGCTCCGGCGCGTGCGGCGGCAACGGGAACGAGCGGCGTTTCCGAAACGGTCACCGCGCCGATCCTACGACTCGTCCGTGCGCTGCCACCGCAGCTGCGCGAGGTGATCCGCGGGCGGGCGTCGCCCTTGGCACGCAAGAACAACGAGCCCGGCCGTGACAACCGGGCCGCTTCACGCCCTCTCGCCCGCCACGGAGGCCGGCGAGAGGGACGCGATCGCGGAAGCCGCCTAGAGGTACTTGTACTTCGTCGACGCGCTCGTCGCGCTGGTGGCGTACGGGTTGGTGATGCGCACACTGACGGTGCCTGACGCGTGGGCCGGAGCCACCGCCGTGATCTTGGCGTTCGAGACCACGGTGAAGCTGGTCGCCGCCTTCGTCCCGAACTTCACCGCGGTCGTGCCGCCGAAGTACGAGCCCGTGATCGTGACCGTGTTCCCGCCCGCGGTGCTGCCCGTCGCGGGCTTGATCTTCGTGATCACCGGTGCCGCGTGCAGCTTGATGGTGTCGGACACCGGCGCCGACCACATGCCGGCGTTGTTCTCGTAGCGGACGGAGACGGTCTTCGTGCCGTTGTTCGCACCGGGCAACGTCGCCGACGCGCTGGTCGAGTACGCGACCACCGGCTCGGTGTCGAAGACACCGTCGGTGCTGACCTGCATCGCGAAGACCCCGGTCTGCGCGTCCGTGGCCGAGAGGCTGAGCGTGACGTTGGGGTTCGTCGTGCTCGCGGCACCACCGTTGATCGATGCGGTACCCGTCGCCGCGGAGGTGTCCGCGTACACGTTCACCGTCCCGCTCGACAGGCTGTTGTTCAGCAATACGATGCCCGCCCAACCGGTCGCGCTCGGCGTGTAGCTGACCGTGGCCGCACTACCCACGCCCGGGTCGGCGCCCTGGATCGTCGAAGATCGGCTGAGCGCCAGGTTGCCGGCCGGGAGCGCGGCCAGCTGCAGATCCTGGCTCCCGCTCGTCGGGACCGCCCGGTAGAAGACCGGCACACCGGCGGTCTGGTAGCTGTCCCACACCCGCACCGGCTGGGTGCCGAGCATCGACGGCGAGCTCACGCCCGACGACAGGGAGTCGGTGCCCTGGGCCGACTGGATCGTGTACCCGCCCGTACCGGCGAACTGGCTGACCCGCGGGTAGTACGTCTGCAACGGCTCCGCGCCCGAGTTGGAGTTGATCGCGACGAAGTCGGTGGTCGTGCCTCCGTAGCTCGACCCCGCGAGGAACGCCGTCTGGTTGAAGTCGGTGTACACGGAGAGGTCGGTGTCGGTTCCGACGTCGGGCTTCTCCGCGACGACCGACCAGTAGCCGGTCGTCGTCGTGAAGCTGTACGCGTGGCTCGGGACGGCTTCGGGGAAGTGCGTGCCCACGTAGTCGGCGAGCGGGTTGCGGAAGCCGTAGTCGACGGTGCCCTGATACAGCGCGCTCAGCGCGGTCTGGCTCGTGTCCTGCCCCAGCGACGCCCGGGCGTTCCAGAACGCGGCGAGGGTGTTGGGCTGGTACCCCGCCAGATCCGTGAAGAACTTGCTGTTGTCGCGGATCCCCGTTCCCTCGCCCGGATCGTTGTCCCACGGCGCCTTGACGCCGTCGGTGAGGCTGCGCATCCCCTGAACGATGCGGGCCTCGACCTGGTCGCCGTTGGGGTAGGAAAGGCCTTCGTTCCAGGTGACGTCCATGTTCCTGGTGA
>JADGON010000178.1 GCA_017882945.1 Acidimicrobiia bacterium
ACGCGCTCATCTCGTTGAGCGCGCCCGCGACGCGCCTCGGCCAGGCGTTCGGCGTGCACCGGGCGATGGACACCTGCGGCGCGCTCATCGGTCCCGTCGTCGCATTCGCGATTCTCGATGCGGCCCACGGCGCCTACGACGCGGTGCTCATGGTCAGCTTCCTGGTCGGGCTCATCGGCCTCGCGGTCCTCGTGCTCTTCGTCCAGAACCGGAAGCCAGCCGACGAGGACGACGGCCACAGGATCTCGCGCAAGCAGGTAAGTCACCTGTTGCGCGACAGACGGTTCGCGGCTCTGACGGTCGCGTCGGGCATTCTCGGTCTCGTGACCATCGGCGACGTGATCCTCTACATCCTCTTCCAGCGTCGCAGCAACATGCAGACGCAGTTCTTCCCGCTGCTGTACGTGGGGACGGCGTTCGTCTATCTCGTCCTGGCCATCCCGGCCGGGCGCCTGGCCGACCGCATCGGACCGACCAAGGTCTTCCTCGCCGGCAACGTCGCGCTCGCCGGCGCGTACGCCACGCTCATCCCGTCCAATCCGGGTGCCGTGTCGCTCGTGGCCATGATCGTGCTCATCGGGGTCTTCTACGCGATGACCGACGGTGTCCTCATGGCCCTCGCCAGCCGGTACGTGGAGGAGGACCTGCGCACCACCGGGTTCGCGACGATCACGACCGTCGTATCGCTGGCCAAGTTCGTCGGCGCGACGATCTTCGGTCTGGTGTGGACCTGGTACGGACCGACGAGTGCGCTCGAGGTCTTCACCGTTGGGCTCGTGGTGGCGGTCATCGTCGCCAGGCAGCTCCTGCACCCGCGGCACGAGGCACCACTCAGCCCGGCGGCCGGGACATGAGCAAGCCGCGCCGCCGGCCGACGAAGCCGGCCCCGAGTCCCAAGGTCACCACCGAGCCCGAGCATTCGTCGCGCCGGCCCTCCGGGCGCGTCGCGGCGTTCATCGCCGTGCTCGTCGTCTGCGTCGTGGCCGGCGGCGCGTACGTCGTGATCGCGCGGAGCCGGGTGGAGTCGAACAAGAACAACGCGCCCAAGGTCGCGACGGCGGGAAGGGGTGCGCTCACCCGCTTCTCCGACGAGCCACACGTCCTGTTCCGCAGCACCGGGATCCGCAACGGCTACGGCGAGATGGCAGCGAGTCCGCTCAGCGACCCCAATGGCCCGCGCGCGCTGACGTCAATGTCGTGTGAGCGCGTCGCGTACGCGGCCGGCCGCGGGATCTGCCTCACCGCGGACCGCGGCGCGATCACGACCTACGGCGCTGACATCTTCGACAGCAAGTTCCACGTCGTGCGCCATCTCGCGATCCAGGGGCTCCCGAGCCGGACCCGCGTCTCGCCGAACGGTCGCCTCGCGGCGTGGACCGTGTTCGTCAGCGGCGACTCGTACGCCGCGAACAACTTCTCCACCCGGACGAGCTTCGTGAACCTGCGTTCCGGTGAGGTGCTCCCCGACCTCGAGAAGTTCCGCGTGACGCGCAACGGCAACGTCGTCGATGCCATCGACCGCAACTTCTGGGGCGTCACGTTCGCGCCCGACTCGGACAAGTTCTACGCGACGCTCTCGACCGACGGGAACACCTACCTCATCGAGGGCCGGGTCTCGACGCAGACCGCCACGGTGATCCACGACGGCGTCGAGTGTCCCTCGATCTCTCCCGATGGCACGCGCATCGCCTACAAGAAGCGGACGGGCAACTTCCCGGTCGAATGGCGGGTGCACGTGCTCGACCTCGCGACGGGCAAGGAGACCGCGACCGCGGAGACCCGCAACGTCGACGACCAGGTCGAGTGGCTGGATGACCACCGGCTGCTCTACGGGCTCCCGGACGCCACCTCGGCGACTGCCTCGACGAGCATCTGGACCGTCCCTGCTGACGGATCGGGCAGGGCGAAGGTCTACATCGCGAGGGCCTGGTCGCCCGCGATCGTCACGAACTAGCGGCGCGGCACCAGCCCCGATGTGTGCACGGCGGCCAGGATGGTCACACTTGTTGCATGGCCATTCGTCATAGTCAGCCCTCAGTGCCGTCCACCCCGCGCAGCCGTTCCGAGCAACGAGCCCTCGAACGCGCCTTCTGGGACCCCGAGTCCGTCGACGGCGCAGAGCACCGCAAGGCCGCCTTCGCGGAGACGGTGACCGGCGCACGCCGCTGGCTCAAGTCCCGCCGCCGCCCGTAACCCTCCGGCCCACGAGATCCAACCGCTGTCTCAGGCGGTGCGGGTGACCGGGAGGCTCACCGGCGCCGTCGGGGTGCCGTGCGCGAGCGCGCGGGCGAGTTCGTCGATCGCATCGTGGGCGTGGTTGAAGTAACGCATCTGGCGGCGACTGCTCCACCGCTCCGGGCGTCGGACCGTCGGCCGCACCCGCAGCTCCACCGCATCGCGGGCCCACACTCCGAGCTCGACGGCAACCTTCTCGCACCGGCGTCCGGTTCGGAGCTCGGCCGGTGCCTGACGCTCGGCCGGGCCACTCCCCCAGGGCCCGACGATGGTCCGCCGTTCGAACGGGCCGGTGAACCTGAGACCGCAGTAGTCACCGGGGAGCAGATCGGGGAGCGTGCGCTCGGCCAGCGTCGGGGCCCGACCGACTCGACGGGTGAGCACGAACGTGTGCTGAGACATGTGAGCCTCCTCGTTCGGGGGACGCCTCCATGTTCGTCGGTGCGGGTTGCGCGGAGGTCGCCCGCACGCAACGGCTCTGCGACCGTCGTGTGACAACTGGGTGTTGTGACGACCGTCACCGCGCACGGCGCGCGGCGGCACCGACCACACAGTCCTCTCGGCCGAGCGACGGAGCCCTACTTGATGAGCTTGATGATGTTGAACATCGGCATGTAGAGGCTGATGATCATGCCGCCGACGATGATGCCCATCAGGCAGATGAGCATGGGCTCGATGAGTGACGTGAGCGCGTCGACGGGGGCAGAGACCTCGTTGTCGTAGGAGTCGGCGAGCTTGTCTAGCATCTCGTCGAGCGCGCCCGTCTCCTCCCCCACCGCGATCATCTGCACGACCATCGGGGGGAAGACCTCGTGGTGCTCGAGCGGCCTCGCGAGCGTGTCCCCCCGTTTGACCGCACCCTGCGTGTCGCGCACTGCGGTCGAGACCACTTCGTTGCCGGAGGTCTCCGCCACGATGTCGAGCGCCTCCAGGATGCCGACGCCGGAGCGGGTGAGCGCGGCGAGCGTCCGCGAGAAGCGGGCCAGCGCAGCCTTCTTGGTCAGAGCTCCGAACACCGGCACCCGGAGCTTGAACGCGTCCCACTTCGGCTTGCCCTGGGCCGAGCGGGCCCACTTGCGGAACCCGAAGAAGCCGCCGATGCCGAAGATGACGAAGACCGGGAAGAACGTCTGGAGCAGGTCCGAGATCGAGATGAGGATGCGCGTCGGCAGTGGCAACGTCCCGCCGAGGTCCGCGTAGATCGACTTGAACTGCGGGACGATCAGCAAGAGCATCGCGATGGCGATGACCGAGCAGATGACGAGCACGACGACCGGGTACGTCATCGCCGACTTGATCTTGCGGCGCAGCTCGACCTGCTTCTCGATCGTGTCCGCGAGACGCATGAGCACCGCATCGAGGACACCACCGGCTTCGCCGGACTTCACCATCGCGATGTAGAGGTGGTTGAACACCTTCGGGTGTCGCGACAGCGCCGCGGACAGCGATGAGCCACGTTCAACGTCGAGCCGCACGTCGCCGGCCACCTTGGCGAGCACTGGGCTCTCGGTCTGCTCGGTGAGGATCGCGAGCGCGCGGATCAGGGAGAGTCCGGAGTTGATCATCGTCGCGAACTGGCGCGAGAAGACCGCGACCTCCTTGAGCTTGACCTTGGGGCCGAAGCCCGGGATCCTCACGTCGCTCGTCAGCGAGGTCGCGGACTTCGCCTCGATCGCGATGGGCGTGTAGCCCATCTGGCGGAGCTTGCCGACGACGAGGTTCGCGTCGTCCGCTTCGAGCTGTCCTTCGACGAGCTTTCCGCCCTGGTCCCTGACCTTGTACGCGTAGGTCGTGGGCACCTAGGCCGCCCAGCTCGGGCTCTGGATCAGGCGTCGGAGATCTTCCTCGTTCGTGCACCGCTCCAGCGCGGCCTCGAGCGTCACCGAACCGGCTTGGACGAGCTTCGCCAAGTTCTGGTCCATCGTGACCATGCCGAACTTCCCGCCCGCCTGCATCAGCGAGTAGATCTGGTAGATCTTCCCCTCACGGATGAGGTTCCGCACCGCCGGCGTGGCGACGAGCACCTCGGATGCGACGACCCGCCCGGTGCCGTCCGCGGTGCGGAGCAGCTGTTGGGTGCAGATGCCCTGCAGCGACGACGCGAGCTGCACCCGGATCTGCTGCTGCTGGTGCGACGGGAACACGTCGATGATGCGGTCGATCGATTGTGGCGCGTCCTGGGTGTGCAGGGTCGCGAAGACGAGGTGACCGGTCTCCGCCGCGGTGAGCGCGGTCGAGATCGTCTCCAGGTCACGCATCTCACCCACGAGGATCACAT
>JADGON010000179.1 GCA_017882945.1 Acidimicrobiia bacterium
CTCTCGTCGCCCGAAGCACAGGCCGCGGCAGCCAAGCGTGAGGTGTACGACATCCTGCGGACGATCATCAGCGGCGCGATCGACGGCGACACCGTGCGCGACCTCGACGGGATCGTGCGTGTCCTCGGCTACGTCTGGCTCGCCACGCTCGGCGCGTGGGTCGGCGGGATGATCGACGCCGACGGCATGGCCGCCGACCTCGCGACCGCCGCTCACCTCCTCCTCGACTGACGCGCGCGCCGCTCCCCGCTCACGGCCTGCGGCCTTGCCGCGCTTCGCTCTCGTCCCGCGCTGCCGCTCTAGGTCAAGAGGGGCAAGACCGCGTCGCCGAGGATCGCGGCGTTGTCCGGGTCCGAGGAATCGACCGGGCCGACCATGATCCAGCGGGCGCCGGCGGCAAGGTAGGTCCGCAACCCCTCGGCGACCCGCTCCGGACCACCGACGAGCACGTTCGGGGCGGGGTCGTAGCGGGCCCGCTTCGCGTCGGCATCCGCTTCGGTACGACCGAGCAGCACGAGCCCGCCCCACGACGGGGTGAAGAGGCTCGGCGCGCGACCCAGCCGCTCCACCAGCGACCGGACCTCGTCGGCCTCACGGGCGAACACCTCCGCGCTGACCCCCCAGCGGTTCCAGCCGTCCGCACCCTCGGCCGCGATCAGACCGATGTGCCGGGCGCGTCCGCCGACCCAGATCGGGTATCCGCGATCGCGCACGATCCGGATCGTCCGGCGCAGCGCCATCACCCGGTCGGCCTCCGTGCCGAACGGCAGGCCGAACGTCTCCATCTCCGACATGCTCTCCTCGTCCCCGGCACCGAGGCCCACGAGCAGGCGCGGGCCCGCGATCCGCAGCGCGGAGTCGAGTGACGCCGCGAGAGTCGCGGGCGGTCGCAACGTCGCGCGCGCGACGAGGGTCCCGATGGAGATACTGCGGGTCTCGGCGGCGACCGCGCCGAGCAGCGCCGCGCACTCCAGCGCGGGACGCAGCGCACCCGACGCCGCGGTACGGAAGAGATGGTCGTACACGAAGACGCCGTGCAGTCCCGCCGCTTCTGCCGCGCGGGCGACCTCGATCGGGACTTCCGGGTCCTCGACGAAGGACGGAAGCGTCAGCGCGAGCCTCACAACGGAGCTGCCGCGTCGTTCGCGCGGTCGAGCGCGAGCAGCGCGGCCCCGATGACGCCCGCCCGCTCCCCCATCTCCGCGGGGATGATCTCCGGGGTGGGACGGTACTGGGCGCCCTCGATGTGGCCGAGGAAGTGCCGGCGCATCGGCTCGAGAAACAGGTCGCCGTCGTTCACCAGCCCGCCGGCAATCGCGATGAGGCTCGGGTCGAAGATGTTCGCCAGACCGACGAGACCGATCGCGACGTTGAACGCGTAGTGATCGACCAGCGCCAGCGCGTCGGCTGCACCGGCGTGTGCCGCCGCGCTGACGTGATGGCCGTCGATGACGTCGACCTTCCCGTGCGCACGTTCGAGCAGGCTCGGTGCCTCACCGGCTGCTGCGGCTTCACGGGCCATTCGCCCGAGCGCGTTGCCCGAAGCCATGGCCTCCCAGTGGCCTAGCTCACCGCACGCGCACATCGGGCCGACCGGGTCGATCTGGAAGTGGCCGACCTCGGCCGCGAACCCGTTCGCACCCCGGAGCACGCGCCCGCCGAGGATCACTCCCCCTCCGATGCCGGTGCCGAGCGTGATGACGATCGCGTCGCGCACCCCCCGCGCAGCACCGACCCGGATCTCGGCGTACGCCGCGGTGTTCGCGTCGTTGTCGACCGTGGTCGGAAGCCCGGTGGCCTCGGCGAGCGACGCGCGCACCGGCACCCGACGGAACCCCGGAACGTTCGGCGCGTAGTGGATCACGCCGTCGAGATCGACCATGCCCGCGGCACCCACCCCGACCGCGTGGAGCTCCGGGACACCGGTGCGCAGCTCGTTGATCACGCCCACGATCGCGTCGCGCATGTCGGGCCAGGGGCCGGGCGACAAGACGCGGTGCTCCCGCAGGACGGCACCCGTCTCGTCGACGAGCGCGCCAAGAACCTTGGTGCCGCCGATGTCGACACCGACGGCGATGCGCGGGCTGCTCACGCGAGATCGATCCGCCGTACTCCCGAGGTCCGCGATGACGTCGGAGGCTGGTCGGAGGTGAACGGGTCGCGCGCGGGTTCGTCCGCGTCGTGGTGCTCGGCCGGCGCCTCGTGGCGCGGCACCTCGTGCCCTGGGCGACCCGAGGTGGGCGCGCCGGCGCGCTGCGCGGCGAGCACCGCCTCGGTCGCGTCCACGACCGACTTCACTGCGAGCACGAGCTCGTGCGCGGCAGCGACGAGATGCTCGGTCGCCTCGGGCTGCGCGCCCTGGAGCGCGTCCACGAGCGCCGCGAGGGTGCCGAGCGGATCGGCACCGCGGACGGCGCTCCACGGGTCCGAGCCGGCGGAGAACCCCGCCGGTCCGTCCGGACCGAACCCGAGTGCATCGAATCCGGCCGCGTCGAACCCGGGGGCGTCGTAGCCACCCGGCGCGAAGGTGGCACCGTCGAGGTCGTCGGTCAGGTTCGCCAGATCACCGAGCTCCGCGTCGGGACCGTGGTCGAAGAACGGGTTTCTCCCCGGCGTCCCGGGATCACGCATTGCCATCAGACCTCCACGAAGTCCACGAGGAGCCGGTCACCCTCGAGTCGGGCTGCTCCCACCTCTCGGCGCGCCAGGCTGTCGGGCAGCACCACCGCGCGGCGGTGCGGTCCGACCGCGACCAGCAGCTCACCGTTGCGCCGACCCAGCTCGACCTCGTGCTTCTCGGTGAACGGCAGGTGCATCGAGAGCACCAGGTCGCGCCCGGAGGCGTCGACCCGGAAGGGCTCGGTGTCGCTCAGCCGCTCGGCCGGGTGCGCCAACGGGTAGAGGGTCGCGGCGAACGCGTCGAGGCGGTCGGGACCGATGAGCTCTTCGGAGGCCAGATCCGCGGTCAACACCGGGAGCGGCGCGAACGCGGCTTCGATCTCGTCGAGCTGCTCGGCCTGGATCTCCTTCCAACCCTTGAACCACGGGTCGACGACCTCCACCGGGAGCAACCGGTTCGCGATGACGGCGTCGACGTGATAGCCGAACAGCGACAGGTACGTGTAGGTGCGACGCGCTTCGGCAACCACCATCCGCTCGGCGTTGACGACGAGCCGCGCGCTCGTGACCGATCCGTCGGTCAGCAGCTCGCGCACGCCGTCGAGCCGCGCGTAGAACTCGCGCACGGCATCGAAGACACCATCGCCGGCCAGCGGCATGTTCACGACCCGGGCGAGCAGCGGACGAATCGCTCGCGTGACGTTGCGCTGCGCGGGGAAGACCCGTTGCATGTACCAACCGAGGACGTCGGGCAAGGACAACAGCCGCAGCGTCTCCGCGGTCGGCGCGCAGTCCACGACCACGAGGTCGTACTGGCCCGATTCGGCAAAGGCCTTGATGTCCGCGAGCGCGAACACCTCGTCGAGGCCCGGGATGACCGCCAGCTCCTCGGCCTCGACCGTCCCCGCGCCGGCCCAGTCGAGCAGCGCGACAAGGTACTCCCGCACCGATCCCCAGGACTCCTCGAGCCGCCGCCTCGCGTCGAGCTGCACCCCGTCGAGGTTGGGCTCGACGTGCGCCGCGGCGTCGCCGAGCGGCACCGAGAAGACATCCGACAGCGAGTGGGCGGGGTCGGTCGAGCAGATCACCGTGCGCAAGCCGAGCCGGCTGGCCCGAACCGCGGTCGCGGCGGCGACGGTCGTCTTGCCGACCCCGCCCTTGCCGGTGAACAGAAGTATCCGCATGAAGGGCGCGAGGCTACCGGAGGAGCCGCGCGATGGCCCATGCCGGACTTCAGGGACTGGGGGCCTCGACCGCCTTCTTGAGCTCTTTCAGCGCCGTACCCATGATCATCCCCGCGGCGCGCCGCTTGATGAGCCCCGGCAACGGGATCGCGATGTCGACCGCGAGCTCGTAGTGGACGCGAGTGGAGTCCTCTTCGGGCTCGAACCGGTACGAACCGTCGAGCCGGCGCAGTCCCTCGCCCTCGAGCAGCTCCCAGGAGAACGCGGTCGGGAGCTCCGAGTAGTCGTATTGCAGCGTGTAGCGGAAGCTCTTCCCGAGCCCCGCGGCCCGGAACTCGACCCGCGCGCCGCGACCCTCCTCGTCACGTTCGAGGATCGTGACCTGCTTGACGTCCCGGGCCCAGTCCGGATACCGCTCGAAGTCCAGCACCACTTCGAGGCAGCGCTCACGGGTGGCATCGATCCGGATCCGCTCACTCGCCTGCTCCGCCACTGTGCTCTCCTGGTTCCTACCGCTCGGATGGTCGCTTCGTGCTCCGACGCTCGGGACGGAGGGGCCGGATCTCGCGCTCGACGCCCGGCCGGGGTCTGAACTCACCGTGTCGCGCGCCCCAGAGCCCGACCAACCCGAACGGAAGCATAGGGACCAGGACGCCGAAGGGGTCGCTCGACGCGGTGACGGCGGTGATCACGAGGCAGACCCCCACCGAGGCGAAGAGCTGCCGGCGCACTCCCTTCGGCACCTGCCCCTCGAACAGGAACAGGTTGCCCACCGCGATGTCGTCGCCCCGCGAGCTGCGGGCCACCGCCACTGCGAACGCCCACACCCACACGACCAGCGAGATCACGAACAGGAGGAGGGCGACGACGACCGCGACCGGCTCGAAGGCATCGACACCGATCGCCGCCGGCAACGCCGTCGCCGCGAACACCACGTTGCCGACCCACGAGCTGCGAATGATCGATCTCCCGGGCACGGGCCCGAGCGTAAACCGCGACGTCAGCCGGACGGCAACAACATGCGCGGGATGGAGCGGGCGCAGCCGAGCGGGGCGCGGGAGCGGGCACGAGATGCGGACGCCGGAGCGACCCAGCAGGAACGCGCGCAGTCCGGAGTGGCCATCAGAGCGGCGCAAGCGAGCTGAGGTCACCCGTGGCCAGGGGGGCGAGCTGCGCGACGCGGGCCTCGTACGAGCATTCCTGGGCCCAGGCGCGCGCGGCGACCCCCATGCGGGCCCGCAGCGCGACATCGACCAGCAGTCGTTCGAGGTCCTGGTACAGCTCGCACACGTCGCCCGGATCGACGACATACCCGGTCGAGCCGTCGATCACCGCCTCGTGCGATCCCCCGCTACGACCCGCGATCGCCGGGAGCCCGCTCGCGGCGGCCTCGAGGAACACGATGCCGAATCCCTCTGCCTCGAGCCCGCCCCAACGCTCGCGACACATCATGGCGAACGCGTCTCCGGCCCGGTACACCGAAGGCAGCAGCTCGTCGGGCACCCGGCCCAGGAAGTGGACGCGCTGGGCCAGCCCCAGCCGCCGTGCGCGCGCTTCGAGCCGGCGGCGATCTCGTCCATCACCCGCGATCGCGAGCTGCACGTCGACCTCGAGCATCGCGATCGCGTCGAGCAGCACATCGAAGCCCTTCCGGGGCACGAGCCGGCTGATCGCGACCACCGTCGGTCGATCGGGATCGAGTCCGAGCGCGACGCGCTCTGATCGCCGCTGGGCATCGGAGATCGCCGGCGTGAACCGCTCGATGTCCACGCCCGGCGGGATCACCACACCCCGAAGCGTCGTCCCCGCGCAGCGCACCGCCTCACGTGCGGGATACGCGCCGGCCGCGATCACACCCGCCGCGGCGCGCAGGACCCGCCCGAGCATGCGGCGGCTGCCGGGCAGGCGGCCGGGCACAGTCACCTCCGCTCCGTGGAGCACGACGACCCACGGGGCGGCGCGCAGGCGCGGGCCGAGCTGCCCGAGCGGGAGCGCGGGATCGAGGAAGATGACGTCGGCGCCGACTTCACGCGCGAGCGCGTCGACCCGTCGCGCCAGCATCGGCGTCGGCAGCAGCACCGGCTCACGCACCCGCTCGACGCGGAAGGCCTGCTCCCGGTCCCACGCACTTGCACCGGCATGCGGTGTCGTCAGCACCGTCGTCGCCTCGGGCGGAAGCCGCCGCCACAGCTCGTAGAGATACGACTGGATGCCACCGAACTTGGGCGGGAAGTCGTTGGTCACGAGCAGGGAGGGCACGAGCAGCCGACTCTAGGCTGAGCGCGGGCGGGAACGGGCACGAGTGCGGACACCGCCGCGACCCGGCACGATCTTCAGGTGCCCGGCTCCGGCTCCGGCATCTCGTCGTAGGCACGGACCGCGACCGGCGCACGACGCGCCCGGGGATCGATGCCGGCCCAGAGCAGCGCGAGCCCGCCGACCGCGAGCAGCGAACCGGCGAGGAACCCGCCCTGATCGCTCGTGATCGCGGCTGCACCGCCCAGGATCAGCGCGCCCAGCCCCTGGGACAGGTCGAAGAACGTGCTGACCGTTCCGACCACGGAAGCTCGCTGCGCGTCTTCGATGCCGGTGAGGGCCAGGGTCAACATTGCCGGATACATCAGCGACATCCCCGCCGCGAAGAGGATCGTGCCGAGGATCAACCCCGGGATCGAAGACCAGGCGGCCATCACCGCGAGTCCGGACGCGCCACCGATGAGCGCGAGCGAACCGGCACGGCGAGGCCCGAGCCGGTCCGGCACCTTGGCTCCCGCGATGCGCACCACGAGGATCAGCACGCCGTAGAGCAGGAACACGAGACGCGAGTCGTCGAGCCCGATGTCGGTGACGTAGAGCGGGACGAGCTCGGTGAAGCCGGCGAGGCCGCACAACCCGAGGAAGAGCACGACGCCGGCCGGGAGCGCGCTGCGGTTCAGGAGCGGCTGGCGCTCGTCGCTGGCGCGCATCGTGGCCCGCGACTCGTCCGTGAGCGTCTCGCGGGTCGCCAACGCGAGCAGTCCGGCTGAGAACGCCAGCACGGCGGACACGATCCACACCGTGTCGTAGTCCGCGGCGTCGAGCACCACTTCTCCGATGAAGGGTCCGAACGCGAGACCGCTGTACACCGCGACCGACCAGTACGAGATCGCTTCGCCTCGTCTCGCGACCGGCGCGAGGTCGGCGATCATCGTGCCGGCGCCGACGAAGAATGCCGCCTCCCCGAGGCCGCCCAGCACCCGCGCGGCGACCAGTGCGCCCAGGTTGGACGCGACGGGATACAACGCGGCGGACGTGGCGACGACGAACGCGCCGACGATGACGAGGATCCGGCGCCCGTAGCGGTCCCCCAGCCGTCCCGCGTACGGACGGAGCAGCACGGCCCCGACTGCGAACGCTCCGACGGCGACGCCGACCCGCAGGGTGTCGCCCCCGAGGACGTGATCCACGTACTGCGGCAGGACCGGGAGGATCACGCCCAGCGAGAGGAAGTAGAGCGCACCGGCGGACGTGACCGTCAGGAACTGGGACGTGAGCAGTCGCGCGCGTTGCTCCGGCATCAGGTGATGGTCGCGCTCAGCCTGCGGCAGCCGCGGCGAATTCGAGCGCAGCCTCGAACGACGCGCGCTCCGCGATCATGCGCCGGTACTGCATCACGCGACGCGGCTCCGAGAAGCCGAGCACCCCGGAGATGCGACCACCCCGCTCGAAGATGGTGACGAAGCGCTCGTCGTCGAGCGAGCCGTGCACGACCTCCATCCGATCCTGGCCCGAGAAGCGCCCCGCGATCTGGATCTTCACGTCGTACTGGTCCGACCACACGAAGGGCACCGGCGCGAACGGCTCGGGAGGGCCATCGCCGTCGTCGTGGAGCAGTCGTCCCCCGACGTACACACCCTGTTCCGCGGCGTTGGTCCAGTGCTCCACGCGCATGACCTCGCCGTCGAAGGCCGGGTTCGGCCAGCGCGCCACATCGCCGGCCGCGACGACACCCGGTGCCGCGAGCAGGGTCTCGTCGCACACCACACCGTTGTCGAGCACGAGCCCCGAGCTCTCGAGCCAGCGTGTCTCCGGTCCGACCCCGACCGCCACCAGGAGCACGTCACACTCCACGCGCTCACCGTCGGCCAGGCGCACGTGCTCGACCCGGCCGTGCCCTTCGATCGACTCGAGCGTCACGCCGCAGCGCAGATCCACCCCCCGGTTGCGGTGCAGTCGGGCGAGCACTTCGCCGAGCACCATCCCGACACCCCGAACCATCGGCTGGGGCAGCGCCTCGAGCACCGTGACGTCGAGGCCCCGCTTGCGACACGTCGCCGCGACTTCGGCTCCGATGAATCCGGCACCGATGACGCAGACCCGCGCACCGGCGTCGAGGCGCTCACGGATCGCGTGGCAGTCGTCGATCGTGCGCAGCGTGAACACCCCGTCGAGCGCGGGTTGACCCGGCAGGGTGCGCGGTGTCGACCCGGTCGCGATCACGAGCCCGTCGAACTCGAGCTCCGTCCCGCCGGCGAGCGAGACGCGGCGCGCGGCCACGTCGAGCGAGGTGGCGGCAACGCCGAGCCGGAACTCGAGGTCGAGGTCGTCGTACGGCACGCGGCGCAACACGACCTGGTCGTGCTCCCACTCCCCTGCCAGCAGCTCCTTGGAGAGAGGCGGCCGGTCGTACGGAAGATGCGCCTCCGCGCCGACGAGCGTGAGCCGGCCCTCGAACCCTTCGCGGCGCAGCGTCTCGACCGCGCGCAGGCCGGCCAGCGACGCGCCGACGACGACGATCGACTTCATCTGGGAGGAGGGCTATCCCTCGATCGAGATGGCCTGGGTCGGGCACATGCGGACCGCCTCTTCCATCTTCGGGCGGAGCGACTCCGGTGGCTCCTCCTGCAGGATGTACAAGAAGTTGTCCTCACGCACCTCGAACACCTCGGGTGCGATGCCCATGCACACCGCGTTGCTGGTGCACTTGTCGAAGTCGACCACGATCTTCACTTGGGACTCCCTCCGGACGGCTGCGCCGGACCCTACCGCCCCTTCTGAAGATCTCCCTCGGCCGAACGCCGAACGCCGAGCGCGGATCGCCGGGCGGCCGAGGCGGCCGTCTCGCGAAAGGTTGCCTCGGGCGACCAGCGGATCGCTTCTTTACGGGGGTGTGATCTCCCGGCACGCGCCGTTGCCGCTCGCGGGCCCGCCGAGCTTGATCGCGCCGTAATAGAGGTCGGGCCGGAAGCCGCCACGCGTGTCGGAGTCCTCGTCGAAGAACACGACGTCGACGACCGTGCAGTCGACTTCGAACTGGGGGTCGTAGCGCGCCGACATCGACCCGTCGTACTGGTACTCGACGTTCGTCGGCGGGAACACGACGACCTTGCTCCACGCCGGGGCGGCGCCCACGCGGGCCAGGAAGGCCGGGTGGATCTTGTCGTCGTGGCCCAGCAACGCCCACCGTCCGTCGCCGCGTGCGTAGCTCCCGGGCGCGTGGGCGAACACGTTCGGATCGTCGGACACCCATCCGGCCGCCGTCTTGACCCGCATCCGGACCCGTTCGTCGGGGTCGCCGACGTGGCCCGACAGGTACAGGACCATCGGCTGGTCCGTCGCGTCGACGGTGATGCTCGGGCTCTGGTCGCCTCCGCCGTTCGAGAGCACATCCGGGTCTCCCGCCGCAACCAGCTCCGCTTGACTCCACCGCCCCGCGGCGTCGCGCAACGCATAGCGGATCTCGTGCTCACCCTGGAGCCACGCGACGTGCAGCCGGTTCTGCCGGTCGAACGTCATCGCCGGGTGCAGCGACGACTCGCTGGAGAGGGTTCCGTCCTGGACCCAGGAGTCACCCACCTTGCGAAAGCCGCGCACACCCGCAGCTCCGCCGACGACCACGAATGGTGTCCCGTCACGCGCGAGCGCGATCGCAGTGAGCGCGGATGCCCGCGCGCCGTATCCGGGATTGCCGCGGAGCTCACCGAACCGGCTCACCACCGTCGCCGGACCCCAGGTGTCACTCACCGTCGAGAACGTCTGGTAGATCGTGGCGCGCTGATCGGTGCGGTAGTAGACGAGGTGGATCACCCCGGCGCGGTCGAGGCGCGCGTCACCGCCGGACATGGTGGCGCCGGGCTCGACGCGCGGCGAGTGCTCGGCGTCGACGGGCGCGAACCGGGTGGGGACCCCGACCGTGGTCGCCCGGTACATCCGCAGGATCGTCGGCGTCGCGAAGCCGTTGCGGATCGCGCCGTCGTCATCGGGTGCGGCGATGTAGACCCGGCCGTCGAGGGTGCGCACCACCTGGCGGATCGAGCTCTCCACCGCCCCCGGACCGACGGGGACCCGGGCGGTGGGTTCGCCCTCCGGGCCCGGTGGCGCGAGCGTCGTGGTGGTCGTGGCCGCGTGCGGGGAGCCCGAGTCCCCGCCGCCGAGACTGAAGGCCAGGGCCACCGCACCGGCGACGACCACCAGACCGAAGGCGAGGAGGAGCCAACCGGCCACTCGAGCGCGAGAAGACGGTTCGGTCGACGCCACGCGAGCACCCTACGCGGCCACCCCGACGGACGAGACTCGATGCGAACCTGACTCTGACGTCATACTGGGGAGCCCGTCGCCACAACCCCTGGAGCCGCGCGCCCATGGCCCCCAACGCAAGCGCCCGACCGCCGATCGACGTCTCGGGCCGACCGCTGGAGCTCCGCGACGTCGACCTCGACGCCTTCCTCAACCCGAAGACGATTGCCCTCATCGGCGCCTCGGAGCAGTCGCGCAAGCCGAACACCGCGATGACCCGCAAGTTCGACGCCTGGGCGCGGGAGCACGGCGCCACCTTCTACCCGGTGCATCCGACCTACGAGACGGTGCTCGGCCACAAGGTGTACGCATCGATCTTCGACATCCCCGGCGACATCGACCTCGCGATCATCCTGACCGGCAAGGCCGTCGACACGTTCGAGGAGGTCCTCGCCCGCAAGGCGAAGTTCGCGGTCATCTTCGCCGCGGGCTTCTCCGAGACCGGCAAGGAGGGTGAGAAGCTCGAAGCGCGCCTCACCGACCTGGTGCAGGGTGGCGACGTCCGGCTGCTCGGTCCGAACACCAACCTGAACGCGTTCGAGCAGTTCCGCGACGACCTCACCGGGCCGTCGATCGCGCTCGTGACCCAGTCGGGCCACCAGGGCCGCCCGGTGTTCCAGGGCCAGGAGCTCGGCATCCGGCTCACGCACTGGGCGCCCACCGGCAACGAGGTCGACCTCGAGTTCGCGGACTTCTGCCGGTACTTCGCGGACCAGGACGAGGTCGGCGTGGTCGCCTGCTACATCGAGGGCTTCAAG
>JADGON010000180.1 GCA_017882945.1 Acidimicrobiia bacterium
AGAGGTCGTTGCCGGCGTAGGAGAGCCCGAAGCTCTTGTTGGTGAGCGGGAAGTCGGGGACGATGGTGTCTTTGAGGGCTACGGGGAGCGCCGGCCAGTTGAAGAACGAGGGGTCGACGATCTTGACTCGTGCAAGGACGGGTCCGGGGTTGATCTCGACGCGGTGAACGAGTGTGCCGCGCCAGGCTTCCACGATTCCGACACCGGAGCTCGGCTCCGTCGCCGCTGGGATGGGCGCGATCGCGGGTTCGCCGTGGCGACCAGAGAGCCGGCCGAGGAGCCATCGGATCAGCTCGACTGAGTTGGCGAACTCGTCACGGCGGACACGAAAGCGCGCCATGACGTCACCGTCACGGTCGCCGACAACGTTGAGGGCCGGGCTGAGATCCACGAAGGGATGGTCGCGGCGGGCGTCGATGTCGACCGCCGACGCGCGGGCAACGTAGCCGAGCGTTCCAAGGGCCGCGGCCTGTTCCATGGGCAGTATCGATGTGCCGGTGAACCGGTCGACGACGGTCGCGTTCTCGAGCGCGAGCGACGCGACCTCGGCCAGGTCGGTGGCGATCTCGATGAGCTCTTCGACCTCCGGGAGGTCGAGTACGTGCGCGCCGCCGAGCACGATGGCACCTCGGAGCAGCCGGTGGCCGGTGACCCGCTGGTTCACGCGCAGGAGACGCTCGCGGATGCGGAGCGCGTGCGCGTTGATGATCCCGTAGCCGACATCGTTCGCGAGTCCGCCGATGTCGGCCGCGTGGTTGTACATCCGTTCGAGCTCGAGGAGAAGCGCACGAAGCCATTGTCCGACGATTGGTACCTGCACGCCGAGGGCTTCCTCGACGGCAAGGCAGTAGGCGAGGCTGTGTCCGATCGCGGTGTCGCCGGATATCCGTTCGGAGAGCTCGATGCCGTATCGCGGGTCGCGGCCTTCGAAGAGCTTCTCGATGCCCTTGTGGACAAACCAGAGGCGAGCCTTCATGGTGATGATGGTCTCGCCGACAACCGAGAAGCGGAAGTGACCGGGCTCGATGAGGCCCGCATGCACTGGGCCGACCGGGATCTCGTAGACGCCGGGACCTTCGACCGTGACGAACGGGAACGGCTCTCGGCTCTCGTCGGGTGTCGGTGTGGGTCCGGCGTCTTGTCGCATGGGATGCCAGCCGTCGGGCCAATGCTGGTGGTGGACGAGGCGGCGGGGAAGCGGATGATTGACGGGTTCGATCCCGAAGAGGTCGGCGAGCTCGCGTTCGAAGCGACCGGCCGGAAAGGACAAGCCGGCAAGGCTCGGAAGCTCGGGATGCTCATACTCGGGTGCCACGATGAGCTCGACTCGCCGGTCGACTCCGGGCAAGGTGAACAGGTAGACGACATGGAGCGCGTGTCCGTTGTCGTGACCAGCGATCATGGCCAGCCGGTACCCGTGGTCGAGCAGCCGCTCGCATTCCTGTTCGAGTGCCTCTGGCCGCAGCTCGATCGTCATCCGATGTCGGGGGTGCGCCAGCCAGGCGGGCGCACGGCGATCAGTCATTGGGCGACGACGTGGGCGGCGGCGCCGATGAGGCGCTCGATCGGCCAGATGGTGATGCCAATCGTGGCGAGGGCGACCAAGCCCGCAACGAGGGGCACGCCGGCTCCCCGAGAGGTCCTCGGGCTAACGCTCGGGGTGTCCGCTTCGCCAAGCAGCATGCTGCGGGCATGCACCAACACGGCGGCGACGACCACGAGCAGGAGTGAGAATGCGGCGGCGGTGACCCATCCCATGTTGGCCGAGAACCCGGCGCGTGCGATCGCGAGTTCGCTGGCGAACAGCCCGAACGGTGGGAAGCCCAGGAGTGCGAGGAGCGCGAGACCGAATGACCCTCCGACCAGCGGCCGGCGCGCGAGAAGTCCGTGCACCCCGGCGATCCGGGTCGTCCCCTCGGCAAGCAGTATCTCCCCGGAGCACAGGAACGCGACGGTCTTGCCGAGTGCATGAGCGAGGATGTGCAGGAGCAGCGCGGCGATGGCTAACGGGGTACCGATCGCCGCCGCGAGCGCGACGAGGCCCATGTGCTCGATGCTCGAGTAGGCGAGCAGCCGCTTGTAGTCGCGTTGTGCGATCAGGAGTGAGGCGGCGACAACGAGCGAGAGCAGCGCGGCGACGACGAGCAGGTTCCGGAGAAATGTTGCGCCCAGGGCGAGGTCGATGATGACTTTGACCCGCAACAGCGCGTAGAACGCCACGGAGAGCAGCACGCCGGACATCAGCGCGGAGACCGGCGCGGGGGCCTGGCTGTGGGCGTCGGGCAGCCAGGTGTGCATGGGTGCGAGCCCGATCTTGGTGCCGTAGCCCAAGAGCAGCAGCACTGCGGCGACCCGTATGACGGCCGGGTCCAAGTGCCGCGCGACGCCACGCATCGCGTCCCAATCGAGCGTCGAGTGAGCACCGGGGCCGGCGTGTTGGGTCGCGTACGAGAGCAGCACGGTCCCGAGAAACGCGAGGACGATCCCGACCGATCCGACGATCACGTACTTCCACGAAGCCTCCAGCGAGGCACGATTCCGGTGGTGACCGACGAGGAACGTCGTCGCGATGGTCGTTGCTTCGATGGCGACCCACATGATCCCGAGGTTGGCGGCGAGGACCGCAAGCACCATCGAGGCGATGAACGCCGGTACGAGGAGACCGAACAACCTGGCGGCGCCAGGTGTCGTGTGGCCGTCGGCGAGCTCGGATCGTAGGTAGCCGACCGAGGACCACGACGCGAGGAGGGCGACGACTGCGATGACGAGGACCATGAACGCGCTGAGCGCATCGGCTCGCAGGATGTGGCCGCCGAAGTAGGCGGTGTCGCCGTCGACGACGTCGACGGCGAGCCAGATACCCCCGGCGAGCAGGCAGGCCGCATCTGCGACAGCGAACCAGGCCACCGAAGGTCGCCACCCGAATGCCGCGGTTGCGAGCGCGGGAAGGACCGGGACCAGCACGAGGGCGAGGAGCATCAGTCGGAGAGCTCGGTGAGACGGTCCAGGTCCAGGGCGCCGAACTTGGAACGCATGCGGCTGGTGAGGACTTGGAGCACGAGCACGGCAAGAAGCAGGTCGAGCGCCGCTCCGAGCTCGACGACGAGTGAGACGCGGGCGGTGGCCACGAGCGCGACGAGCGCGATCCCGTTTTCGAGCAACAGGAAGCCGACGAGCTGGGTCAACGCATTGCGGCGGGCGACGAGCCCGAAGAAGGCGACGAGCACGATCGCGAACCCAACTGGGATCAACTCGGTCTCGGGGCTCGGCGCGAGATCGACGAGTCCGCGCGTCGCTCCGAACGCGATCACGGTGAGTACCGCGGCCGCGACGAGCGCGGTCGCGGTATTGATCGACGGTTCCGTGTCGCGCTGGTTGGGCGTGTCGCGTACGACGCGAGTGAGCACCGCCGGGATGACACCGACCTTGAGCACGAGCACGCCGGCGGCGACGATGAGCTCGGCCACCTCGTGGTGGTGGATGCCGAGCAGGAGCGCCACCGTCGCGATCGCGAAACCTTGTAGGGCGAGGATCCGCACGATCGCCAAGAGGCTTCTTCGCCAGAGGGCGAGAACTGCGGCGACGAGCGCGACCCCGCCGGCGACGCCGAGCAGCTGCGAGTACATCGTCTCGCTCACCGGCCCACCCCAAGGAACGCCGATGCAGTGACGGCGACGAGCGCGACCACGAAGGACACCGCGAGCAGCTCCGGAACCCGAAAGAGGCGCAGCTTGGCGACGAAGACCTCGAAGACGCCGAGGAACGCACCCAGCAGCACGAGCTTCCCGCCCAGCACGAGGGCGCCGGCGAGCATCTCCACGACTCCGGTTCCGGTTGCGATGCCCCACGGAGCGAAGAGGTTCGCGAGGAGCGCGCCGAACAGCAGCAGCCGCATCGACGCGGCGAGCTCGACGAGCGCGAGGTCAGGGCCTGCGTACTCGAGCACCATCGCCTCGTGAATCATCGTCAGCTCGAGGTGAGTGCTCGGGTTGTCGACCGGGAGGCGGGCGCATTCGGCGAGCGTGACGATTCCGAGTGCCACGAGCGCGAGGACGCTCTGGGCCGAGAGCACGACACTCGGCCGGTCGAGCGCGGCAGTGACGATCGCCGCGAGATTGGTCGATCCCGCCCGGGCTGCCAGTGCCGTGACCGCCAGGAGCAGGGTCGGCTCCGCGAGCGCCGCGACCGTCATCTCGCGACTTGCGCCCATCCCACCGAAGGCGGTGCCAGGGTCGAGTCCGGCCAGGGCGAGGAATACGGTGCCGAGCAACAGCAGGGACACGACTGCGAAGAGATCACCCACTCGATCGAGCGGTGAGGCAACGGTCACGAGCGGCACGATCATCGCGATGACCACCGACGACGCCACGAGCACGAGCGGCGCGGTGATGAAGACCCAGCTGGTGTGCTCCGGCGCTATCCGTTCTTTGCGCCACAGCTTCCGGAGGTCGCGCCAGGGCTGGACGATGGGAGGACCGACGCGGCCCTCGAGGCGCGCTCGGACACGTCGGATCAACCCGGCGAGCAACGGTGCCGCCCCGACGACGAACACGATCTGAATGAGGACCGCGGCGATCCGTCCCGGATTCATCGCGCGACCAGCAGACCGACGACAAGCGCCACGAACGCGTAGGCGAGGTAGCGGTGGACACTGCCGTTTTGGACCGCCCGCGCCCGCTCGCCCCACGCCCGGTACGCACGGAGCACGGGCTGGTAGACGTGGTCCTCGATGCCGTCGCGGACCCCGGCGCGGAGCCGAATGGTGCGCTCGTACCAACGCGACTCGTCGGCGTGGGTGACGTCGATGTCCAGGTCCGGTCGGAGAACGTCATCGAACACACGCTGCAGCGGCTCGGCAAACGAGCTGGCCGTGTACTCCATGCGCGCGGTCTGCAGCGCCCGCCCACACCCCCAGTTCTCGGCGCGTCGCCGGTCGCGAGCTGCGATCGTCACCCGCATGACGGCCAACACGGCGACCACTCCCCCGGCGAGCAGCAGCGCGATGAGCGTCGGGGACATCACCCCGCGGATGCCCCCAAGGTGCAACACGCCGCGCTCGACACTCACCGGTCGCTGAAGCACGCCGGTACCCGTCGCTCGCACCGCACGATCGAGCTGCGTGCTCAACAAGCTCGGGGCCACGCCGAGCGCGGCACAGCCGAGTGCGAGGAGACCCATGCCCCCGAGCATCGTCCCCGGCGACTCTCGGGCCTCCGCCGCCGCAGGTGATCTTGGGAGCGCGAGGAAGCCAGTGCCGAACGCCTTGACGAAGGTCGCCGCCGCGAGACCCGCGGTCAACGCGACGACGCCGACCGCCAAGGGCATCGTCACCGCGGCCGAGGCGACGTGACTCCCGCCGCCGGCCACGAGCCCCTGGAAGAGCATCCATTCGCTCACGAAGCCGTTGAGCGGTGGCAACGCCACGATGGCCAGCGCGCCGACGCCAAACAGCGCACCCGTCACCGGGAGGCGACGAAGCAGTCCACCCAGCTCGTCGAGGTTCCGGGTCCCCGCGGCCCGCAACACCGAACCTGCACCCAAGAAGAGCAGCCCCTTGAACAGCGCGTGATTGATCACCAGCAGCAGTGACGCCGCGAGCAGCACCCCGACGAGCGGGGTCGCGTGTTCCGCTCCCAACAACATCGCGCCGCCGACGCCGATGAGGATCAGGCCCATGTTCTCGGTGGTCGAGTACGCGAGAAGCACCTTGACATCGCTCGCGACGAGGGCGTGCAGGATCCCGAACAGTGCCGAGACCGCGCCGAGCGCCAGCACCACGAAGCCCCACCAGCGAGGGCCACCACCGAGGATGTCGAGACCAACACGCATGATCCCGTACACGCCGAGCGTGACCATGACGCCGGACATGAGTGCCGAGACGTGGCTCGGGGCCTCCGGGTGGGCTCGGGGCAGCCAGACGTGCAGCGGCACGATTCCGGCCTTCGAACCGAACCCGATGAGCGCGAGCAGAAACACGACCGACCGCCATCCGGCGGGTACGTGAGACGCTCCGGCTCGCATCGCTGCGAACGATTCGCCACCCGCCTGTCCCGCGAGCAGCGCGAACGCTACGAGGATGGCAACGAACCCGAGATGCGTCATCACCCCGTACCACACCGCGGCCGTTCTGGCGCTGGCTCGCTCGCGGTGCTCCGTCGCGACGAGCAGCAACGACGTGAGCGCCATCAGCTCCCAGAGCACCAGGAAGGTCGAGACGCTCGACGCGGCGGGCACCAGCAGCAAGCTGAGACAGAAGAGCGGAAAGATGG
>JADGON010000024.1 GCA_017882945.1 Acidimicrobiia bacterium
GTCCAATCCGCGAGCTCGTGCTCGAGCTCGAGGTGCAGGTCGAGGGTGCCGTTCATCAGCCGCGAGCCGGTGCAGCCGGAGCCGTAGCGATCGACCGCACGCTTCGCGGCTTCGGCCACGCGCGGATCGTCCGCGAGACCGAGGTAGTTGTTCGAGCCGAACATCAGCTTCGGCACGCCGTCCACCACGACCTCCCGCCCGAGTGGCGAGCCGACGGGCACGAAGTACGGAAACGCGTGCGCTCGCGTCGCCAGGTCGACATCGGCGCGACGCGGATCGGCGCGCACCTTCCAGAAGAGATCGCGCTGCAGCTGGTCGAGCATCGTCATGACGCGCTCCGGAAGGTCAGGCGCGCGGCTCGGATCGCGGCTCGGGTCGCGCGGTTGGCCCCTTCGAGCTCCTCGGGGATCCCGAGCGGCAACAGGTTGTCGAGCACGACGCGGCGCACGCCGACATCGACGAACGGCTGGAGGTGGGCGACGATCTCGGCGGGGGTGCCGTGCACGACGAAGTGCTGCGCACCTTCGACCGGGAGCTCGTTCGCCGCGTCGCGCACCGTCGTCGCCGGCAGCCACTCGGGGATGAAGTCACGCAGGCCCGCGAACTCGGGACCCAGCGGGTGCTCGAGCCCGGCTTGGCGGAACAGCTCCGAGTTCCCCGCCAGGGCCTGGACGCGCAGGAGCAGTCCTTCGAGCGCCTTCGCGGCGACGTCATGGTCCTCGTGGATCACCGCGTACAGGTAGATGCCCGGGACGATCGCCGCGGGATCCCGGTCCGCGTTCATCGCCGCGCGCTGCGCGACTGCGAGCCGCTGCGCGTAGTGCGATGCCGTCGTGGGCAGGACCGGGAGCCAACCGGTCCCGTAGATCCCGACCAGCTCGAGCAGCGCATCCGAGTGCCCGCCGAGCACGATCTCCACCGGTGGCGTTCCGGCGGCCCTGGTGCTGGCCATGCCCGGCAGCCGGTCGAGCGTGAAGTGCTCACCCTCGAAGGAGACCGGGCCATCGGTGCCGAGGAGCCGGGTGATGATCTCGAGCGCTTCGTAGAGCCGGCGGACCGGGCGCTTCCGCTCGATGCCGAGGGGCGCGGTGTTGAGCCCCTCACCGGATCCGAGGCCCAGGACGAAGCGCCCGGGCGCGAGCTCACTCAGCGTCGCCGCGGTCTGGGCGATCGTCGCGGGGTGGCGACGGTAGGTGTCGGTGACCGCGATGCCGACCCGGGGCCGCCGGGTGGCCATGAGCGCCACGGTCGCGGCCACGAACGGATCGGCGTACGCGTGGGGGTCGTCCACGACCTCGGCCAGCACGCCGCCCGCCTCACGCCAGAGGGACCGGGGATGCCACGCCATGAGGTGGTCCGGGTACCAGAGCGCGTCCACGCCCTCGGCCTCGGCCAGCATCGCCGTGCCCGTCGCGATCGCGCTGGCGCGGTAGGGGAAGCCCATGGTGCCGATCTCGATCATGGTGTTCGTTCAGGCTAACCGGGCCCTGAAGGTGCAACCGGGACTGAATCGAAGGCTGGACAACGCCGCGCGCCCATGTGAAAATGGAACAGGTTTCATTTTTGCTGGGAACACAGGAAGCGGAGGTCGGGGTCGATGGAGTTCGGGCTGTTCATGGGCGGGTTCGTCCACAAGGACCAGATGGAAGCGAACCCGGACGCCGAGCACGACCGCATCATGAGCGAGGTCATGCTCGCCGAGGTCGGCGACCGCACCAACTGGAAGTACTCGTGGTGGACCGAGCACCACTTCCTCTGGGAGTACTCCCACATCTCGGCGAACGAGACGATCATGCCGTTCGTCGCCGCCCGCACGAAGCAGATGCACATCGGCTCCGGGATCATCAACATCACTCCCCCGGTGAACCACCCCACCCGGGTCGCCGAGCGCGTGGCGATGCTCGACCACCTCTCCGAGGGGCGCTTCGAGTTCGGGACCGGCCGCGGCTCCTCCACGACCGAGCAGGCCGGGTTCGGGATCAACGACCCCGAGCTCACCAAGGAGATGTTCGACGAGGCGATCGGCGAGTTCAAGAAGATGTGGCGGCCCGGCACGTATCAGTACGACGGGAAGTTCTTCTCGATGCCCGAGCGCAACATCCTGCCGAAGCCGTACGTGAAGCCGCACCCGCCGATGTGGGTGGCCGCGGGGAACCCGGGCACGTTCGAGAAGGCCGGAAAGATGGGCCTCGGAGTGCTCTGCTTCACCGGTGGTGCGCCGGAGAAGATGGCCCCGCTCGTGGAGATCTACAAGAACGCGATCGCCGAGGCCGAGCCCGTCGGCGAGTACGTGAACGACAACGTCGCGATCACCACCAGCTTCATGTGCCTCGAGGATCGCGACGAAGCGATCGACTGGGTGACCCGCTCGGGCAACGGGTACCAGCAGACGCTGCTCTTCAAGTACCTCGACACGTTCCCGAAGCCCGCGTTCGTGCCGGAATGGCCGACCGAGATCCCGGACCCGACCCGCGAGCAGGTGATCTCAGGCCAGAGCATGGGTGCGAGCATCGTCGGAACGCCCGAGGACTGCGCCGAGTCGCTCCGCAAGTGGGAGGCGATCGGGGTCGACCAGCTCATCATGGGCCCGTCGGGCAGCACCTACTCCGACGAGCTGCTGGCCCACACCGTCGAGCTGTTCGGCACCAAGGTGATCCCCGAGTTCGACCGCACGCCGGAGCACTCGACCAGCCGGTACCGCCGGGAGGCAGCCGCGCGGCTTTCCCTCGTCTGACCCGGGAACAAGCGGCTCACCGCCGTCGTTGGTGACTTGTGGCGCCGGTCGAGACGCGGGACCCGCCCCCTGCCCCGGGGATTCCTGCGTCTCCCGGTGCCGTCTTTGTGTCCGTGGCGGGCATTCGGCACGTATCGACCCGACCCCGCGCCATCAGGTCAAGGCCATCTGCAGGGTGCCCGATGGGACTCCGTGCGCTCACTACTACGTCGCGCGACGTCGGTACCATCGCGGGCCTTGCGCGATTGCCGCATATCGCCCTCCTCTCTGTCATCTCGGAGCGACAGTCGTGTATCCGTCCGTCCGTGAGCTGCCGGACCACCCGCACGCGACGCTGCCCCAGCCCCGCGCCTGGTTCCGGGTCGGGCGCAACGTCATCTCTCTCGGCTTCACGAGCCTCGTCACGGACATCTCCTCGGAGATGGTCACCGCGATCATCCCGCTCTACCTCACGTTCCAGCTCGGTTTCAGCCCACTGGAGCTCGCGATGTTCGCGGGGGCCTATGAAGGCGTGACCGGTCTCGTGCGCATCTTCGGTGGCTTCATCGCCGACCGGCGCAACCGGTACAAGGAGGTCGCCGGCGCGGGATACGGGATCTCGGCGTTCTGCAAGCTCGGGCTGTTCGTCTCGGGCCGGGCCTGGCTGCCGGCGACCGGGTTCCTGTTCGCCGACCGGGTCGGCAAGGGCATCCGCACCTCACCCCGAGACGCGCTCATCTCGTTGAGCGCGCCCGCGACGCGCCTCGGCCAGGCGTTCGGCGTGCACCGGGCGATGGACACCTGCGGCGCGCTCATCGGTCCCGTCGTCGCATTCGCGATTCTCGATGCGGCCCA
>JADGON010000181.1 GCA_017882945.1 Acidimicrobiia bacterium
CCCGGCTACCAGATGCTGCTCGGCGGTCACATCGGCAACATGGAGATCGCGTTCGGCGAGAAGGCGTCCAAGCTGCCGGCGAAGGCTGCCGCCGAGGGTGTCGTGCGAGTGGTCGGGCGGTTCGCGAACGAGCGCAGCGCCGGCGAGACGTTCTCGGAGTGGCTGGGACGGTCGGGTGGAGCGGCCGGGGTCGGTACCCTCTTGAAGGACCTCGACAACTTCCCGACGCCCGAAGAGAACCCCGATTACTACGTCGACTTCGACGAGACTGGCCCGTACGTGGCCGAAGTGGGTGACAGCGAGTGCGCGACATGAGCATCGCCGCCGGCGTGCGCAACCTCGCCAACCGGGCGTTCCCTCCGACCGTGGCTGAGCCGACGCGGCGAGAGGCCCAGCACGTCGCCACGCCGGTGGAGCTCCTCCCCGAGATGAGCGAGCTGGCCGAGATCTCACGGTCGTTCGAGTCCGCGCCCGCGTCGACCGTGGTCAAGTGGGCGGCCGATCGCTTCGGCGACCAGCTCGTCCTCGCGGCATCGTTCCAGGACTGCGTGATGATCGATGTCGCGGTGCAGGCCGTCCCCGACATCGAGGTGGTGTTCCTCGACACGCAGTACCACTTCGCCGAGACGCTCTGGTTCGTCGAGCAGGTCCGGGCTCGCTACAACTTGAACCTCACCGTGATGCGGCCGAAGGCCACGCTCGACGACCTCTGGCACAGCGACCCCGACCAGTGCTGCCGGGTCCGCAAGGTCGAGCCGCTCGAACGCGCACTCAAGGGCCGCGCCGCATGGATGACCGGTCTGCGCCGCGACGAGCTCGCGAGCCGGGCATCGACACCGATCGTCGCCTACGACGTCGGTCGCGGCCTGGTGAAGGTCAACCCGCTCGCAACCTGGAGCGACCTCGACGTCGAGGGCTACATCCGTGACCGGGGTCTTCCGGTGCACCCACTCGCCGAGCGCGGCTACTCGTCGATCGGCTGCTGGCCGTGCACCCGACCCGTCGGAGAAGGCGAGGACTCCCGGGCCGGACGCTGGTCGGGCTCCGACAAGACAGAGTGCGGCCTGCACGGAACGTGAGGCACGACCATCCGCGCACGCAGGTGCGAGGATGGCGGCATGCCGGTCCATGAGGTTGCCGCCACCAGGTTCGACCGAGGCGCCCAGGTCTACGAGCAAGCTCGCCCGACGTACCCACCCGAGGCCGTCGCCTGGCTCGCCGGGCAGCTCGAGATCCACCCGGGCGCCCGGGTGGTCGATCTCGCCGCCGGCACCGGCAAGCTCACCCGGCTCCTGATCCCGTTCGGCGCCACGCTGTTCGGCGTCGAGCCGGTGGCCGGGATGCGCCAGACGTTCGTCGAGATGTGCCCGGGGGTTCCGATCCTCGCCGCCACCGCCGAGCTGCTGCCCTTCGGCGCGGCGACGCTCGACGCGATCACCGTTGCGCAGGGGTTCCACTGGTTCGATGCCCCGGTCGCGCTCGACGAGTTCGCCCGGGTCCTCCGATCCGGTGGCAAGGTCGGTCTGATCTGGAACGCGCGTGATCGCACCAACGATCTCGTGGACCGGCTGTGGTCGATCATGGACCGGGTCGAGAAGCGAGCACCGTGGCGCCAACACGAGGAGTGGAGTGACTCCGCGGTCGACCATCCGTCGTTCACCCCGCTGATCGAGGCCACGTTCCATCACGAGCAGCTGCTGACCCGCGCCGAGGTGATCGCCCGCTTCCAGTCGGTGAGCCACATCGCGGTGATGCCACCGCCCGAGCAGGAAGCCGTGCTCGACGAGATCCGCGCGGTGCTCGACATACATCCACTCGCGGTGGGTCAGGAGCGGATCGCGATCCCCTACCGGGTCGACGCCTACTGGTGCGAGCGGCGGTGACGACAGCACGCGCCCGCATCGCGCTGGCGGCGGGACGAGCTGCGGGTTGGGCGTCGCGCGCCACCGGCCGCGGTGCGGGAACCCAGGTGAGCGGACGCGTGATGCTCGGCATCGACCCGCAGCTGCTCTCCGAGGTCGTCGGCACGCGACGCGTCGCGCTGGTCTCGGCGACGAACGGCAAGACGACGACGACCCGCCTGCTTGCCGAAGCCGTACGCGCGGGCGGCGCTTCGGTGGCGACCAACCACACCGGCGCGAACATGCCCGCGGGCATCGCTGCCGCGCTCGCTCGCGAACCCGGTGCGGAGATCGCCATCGTCGAGGTCGACGAGCGCTGGCTCGCCAAGGTGATCGACCCGCTCGGCGCCGAGCTGCTCGTGCTCGGCAACCTGACCCGGGACCAGCTCGACCGGATGGGCGAGGTCAGCGCGATCGCCGAGCAGTGGCGCGAGGTCTGCAGCACGCACCCGGACGTCCGGGTCGTGGCCAACGCGTCCGACCCGCACGTCGTCTGGGCCGCGGAACCGGCGAACCCCACGTGGATCGCGCTCGGCGCGCCGTGGCGCGGCGATGCCGCGACGTGCCCGCGCTGTGCCGCGCTGCTCACCTGGTCGGCCGACCGGTTCGACTGCCCGCGCTGCGGGTTCGCCCAGCCCGACACGCCGCACCGGCTCGATCCCGACGCCTTGGTCCTCGGCGGTGAGCGCATCCCGCTGCACCTCAGCCTCCCCGGCAGCTGGAACCGCATGAACGCGGCACTCGCGCTCGCAACCGCGGTCCTGCACTTCAAGGTGCCGATCGGTCGCGCGGTGGCCGGCATCTCCGGAGTGGACGTCATCTCGGGCCGCTTCTCGACCCGCCGCCTCCCCGACGGACGCGAGGCACGCGTGCTGCTCGCGAAGAACCCGGCCGGCTGGACCGAGGTCCTGCGCTGGCTCGCCGGCCGCGATGCAGGAGTGGTGCTCGCGGTCAACGCGCACCTCGCCGACGGCCGGGATCCTTCTTGGCTCTGGGATGTTCCGTACGAGCTGTTGCGAGGCGTGCCCGTTGCCGCGAGCGGCGAGCGCGCGCTCGATGTCGCGGTGCGACTCGACTACGCGGGGGTCGAGTGCTTCGTCGAGCCTGATCCGCTCGTCGCCGCGGCGCGGCTTCCGGGCGCGGTGGACATCATCGCGTCGTACACCCAGTTCACCCACCTCACGAAGCGGTCGTGGTGAGCCGCGCATCGGCGGTGCGGGTCGGGCTGGTGTTTCCCGAGCTGCTCGGGACCTACGGCGACCGGGGCAACGCGGTCGTGCTCGTCGAGCGCTGCCGGCGTCGCGGCATCGACGCCGAGCTGGTCGAGGTTGCGGCGGGAGCTCCGATCCCCGACTCACTCGACGTGTACCTGCTCGGCGGGGGCGAGGACGACTCCCAGGTCATGGCCGCGGCGGGGATGCGCGAGTCCAGCGCGGCGATCGAGCGAGCGCAGCACTCCGGCGCGGTGATCCTCGCGGTGTGCGCGGGGTTCCAGCTCCTCGGTCACCGCTACGAAGCCCGTGGCGGCGAGCAGCTCGACGGGCTCGGTCTCGTCGACATGACGACCGCGGCCGGACCCTCGCGTCTCATCGGCGAGGTCGTGGTCGAGCCTGATCCATCGCTTCGCATCCCGACGCTCTCCGGGTTCGAGAACCACGGTGGCCGGACCCGGCTCGGGCCCGACGAGCATCCGCTGGGCCGGGTGCTCGCCGGAGGCGGCAACGGCGTCGGCGGCGTGGACGGGGTCCTGCGCGAGCGGATCATCGGGACCTACCTGCACGGACCGGTGCTCCCCCGGAACCCCGCCCTCGCCGATCTCCTGCTCACCTGGGTCCTCGGCAGGGACCTCGAGCCCGTCGACGACCGCCTCCCCGACGAGCTGCGGTCCCTCCGCGTTGCCGCTGCCACCGCGACCGGATGGCGAGCTCGCGTACGAGACTTCAAGCTCAACCGCGGTTGACCCTCGAGCCGGGAACCCGTGGGGCGGTGCCCACCGTCCAACGGTCATGCCGGCACGAGCGAATCCCCGGCCGAGACGCCCTTCGAGTTCGGTGGCGGCGATCGCGGTCCTCGCCGTGGTCGTGGGGGCGGTCGGCGTGGGCGGGACGGGGCGGGCGGGGGCGAGCTGCGTCGGGCCGCGGCTGGGCGTGGATCGGACGGTGGTCGCGGTCGGCACGCCGGTGGAGATCCGCGGTCAGTACTTCGGGACCGCGTGCAACGACACGGTGGAGGGCGACGCGGGCCCGCCCGACAACGTCCTCGGCGGGCCCGAGACCCACATCGAGCTCCGGGTCGCCCAGAACGGCGTGACCACCTCCCTGGCGCGCGTCGGCGCGAACGCTGACTACAAGTTCGCGGTGCGCGTGATCCTGCCCGCCGCCGTCGAAGCCGGGCCGGCGGCGATCGACGCGATCACCAAGGCGTTCGGCGCCACCCAGCCGATCGCGATCGACATCCTGCCGGGTGGCTCGCCCGTTGCCGCGACCACATCAGCCACCATCCTCGTTGGCGAACCGTACGGCGCCCCGCGCGGCGGCACCGCGAGCGATTCCCCCGCCGCGCCTCGCCACAGCTACTGGCCGCTCTGGGGCGAACTGGCCGCGATCATCGTGCTCGTCGTCATCGCGATCATGCGGCGTCGCTCGGCATTGCGTCGCGGCTGAGCGACCGATCCCGGTGGGCGCCGGTGAACAGGTCGATCACCGCCGCCCAGCCGAGGACGATCCCGATCCCGGTGGCGAAGCCGGCCACCGCGTCCAGCGGGTAGTGCGCGTGATAGCCGACGGTCGAGAACGCGGTCAGGGCTGCGAGCGCGGCAAGGCAGATCGCCAGGCTCAGCCGCAGGCCCTCGCTGCGCACCGCGGGCATCGCGAGCAACCAGGTGAGGGTGGTCCAGGCGGCCACTCCGGTCGCGGTCCCCGACGGGTAGCAGAGCACGTCGTTGACGTAGTGCCGGCCGACGATCGGCTTCAGCACCTGCTCGACGATGAGGACCGCGGCCGGGACCGAAGCGCACGCGATGAGCTCGGGCCAGCTCTGACGGACCGCGGCCCAGAGCGCGAGCGCGATGACGATCGCCGCGAAGAAGCGAGGTGCACCGAACTGCATGCCGAGGCGCATCAGCCGCCGCGAGACATGGGCCGAGTCGACCGCGTCCATGATGCGGCGCTCGAACTGACGCGGTCCCGTCTCGCCCGCGGTCAAGAAGCCACCGGCGACGACGATCGCGGTGAGCCCACCGAGCAGCGGCCCGATCCACCGCCACAGATACCTCGGGATCAGCGGAGCGCGGCCGTACCGGCGCGCCGGCTCGAGGTCGGCTTCGACGGTTGGCATCAGGAAGAGCGGAGCTCCACGGGCGTCGGCTCCGCGATCCCGCGGATGCGTTCGATCTTCTCGCCGGCATGGTTCACGTCGACGCCCTGCTCCGCGAGCAGCTCGGCCCGGGCGGCCTCCGCTTCGGCTTCGGCGCCCGCGTCGGCCGATGCGATCACCGCTTCGATGCCCTCTTCCATGATCCGCTCGGCTTCGGCGACGAGCGCCTCGACCATGTCGGCCTCGGGGACCACGCGCACCACGTGACCCTTGACGAACAGGTGGCCGCGGCCGCGTCCGGCGGCAATGCCGAGGTCCGCCTCGCGGGCTTCGCCCGGACCGTTGACCACGCAGCCCATCACCGCGACCTGCAGCGGGATGTTGCGGTCCTGGAGCGCCGCCATCGCGTCGTTGGCGACCCGGATCACGTCCACCTCGGCGCGACCGCAGCTCGGGCACGCGATGAGATCGAGGCCCTTGCGCTCCCGCAACCCGAGGGACTCCAGCAACGTCCGTCCCGCGCGCGCCTCCTCCACCGGGTCGGCGGTGAGCGAGTAGCGGATGGTGTCGCCGATGCCCTCGCTCAGCAGCGTGCCGATCCCTGCAGTGGACTTCACGAGCCCGGCCGGGGGCGGCCCCGCCTCGGTGACCCCGAGGTGCAGCGGGTAGTCGACCGTCTCCGAGAGCAGGCGGTAGGCGTTGATCATCGTAGGGACGTTGCTGGCCTTCACCGAGATCTTGCAGTCTTCGAAGCCGACCTCGCCGAAGTACTCCAGCTCCCGTTGCGCGGACGCGACGAGCGCTTCGGGTGTGGCTCCGCCGAACTGCTCCGCGATGTCGGGGTCCAGGCTTCCCGCGTTCACCCCGATCCGGATGGGCAATCCGCGGTCCTTCGCCTCGCTCGCGACGAGCTTGATGTGCTCGCCCTTGCGGATGTTGCCGGGGTTGAGCCGCAGCCCCTGCACCCCGGCCTCCATCGCAGCCAGCGCGAGCCGGTACTGGAAGTGGATGTCCGCGATGATCGGCACCGGCGAGCGGGGCACGATCTGCGCGAGCCCTTCTGCCGCCGCCTCTTCGTTGCACGTGCAGCGAACGATGTCGCAGCCGGCAGAGGCGAGCGCGTAGATCTGGGCGAGCGTTCCCTCGACGTCCGCCGTCTTCGTCGTGGTCATCGACTGGACGGAGATCGGCGCGTCACCGCCGACGGGGACGTTCGGACCCGGAGGACGGCCCACGCGGACCTGTCGGGTCGTTCGGCGCTCGTACATATGCATTCAGCCTAAGCCGTGGGCCTGGTGCGGCCGGGTCCCGGGATGTGGCTATCCGGTGATGATCTGACGGATGTCCAGGTACATCGTCGAGAGGCCCAGTGCGAGCACCACGACGAGCACCGCGGCGGTGATCGGCATCAGCCTCCGGTAGTCGACCTGGACCTTCTGCCCCTTCAGCTTCGACGCGATGGACTCGTAGATCGCCACCGCCGCGTGGCCACCGTCGAAGGGCAGCAACGGGATCAGGTTGAACAGCGCAAGGAACAGGTTGATGGTCGCGATCAGGAGCAGGAGCACCCAGACGCTGCCGCCGACGATGCTGCCGCCGTCGGCCACGATGCCGACGATCGACCGCGGTCGTTCTTCGTTCGTGAACGAGCCCTTCGCGTTCGGGTTCGAAACCGTCTTGCTGTACTTCTCGACGCCGGACGGTGAGAACACCTTGGCGAGCCCACCGACCGTCGCCGAGGTGGCGCGACCCATCCAGACGAAGGACTGCGGCACCGCTTCGAAGACGGAGTAGGTCTGGCGGACGGAGTTCGGCAGCACTCCGAGCTTCCCGACGCCCGCGACCTTCTCGGGCGTCGCGGTGACGGTGACGGTCTCGCCGTGGCGCAGCACGGTGACGGTGAGCTTCTTGCCGGCGTTGGGCCGCACGTTGTTACCGAGGTCCGCCCAGCTGCGGATCCGCACGCCGTCGATGCCGATGACCTTGTCGCCCGGCTTCAGGCCCGCCGCCGCCGCGGGGCTGCCCTTCTGGACCTGGTCGATCGAGTGGCCCGTCGTGAACTCGCCGTTCCCGACGATCACGACGAAGAACAAGACGAATGCGATGAGCAGGTTGACCGTGACCCCGGCGAGGATCACCTTCAGCTTCTTGGCCGTCGTCGACGCGCGGTACGTGCGCGGCTCGTCGGCCGGGTCCGTCTCCTCGACGTTGCTCATGCCGATGATCCGGACGTAGCCGCCGGCCGGAATCGCCTTGACGCCGTACTCTGTCTCGCCCTTGCGGAACGACCAGATGCGCGGCCCGAACCCGACGAAGAACTCCGTGGCCTTCATGCCGGCCCGCTTCGCCATCACCAGGTGGCCGGCCTCGTGCAGCATGATCGTGAGGATCAGCCCGACGATGATGGAGATCGTCACCCACGCCGACGGCCGGGCGGCGACGAGCAGCGCGAGCCCGACGAGGATCACCGCGATGCCCGTGACCGCCTTCTTGGTCTCGACGGGCGGGGATTCGTCCAGCGGATCTTTCAAGGGAACCTCACGCGGCTGCTCGGTTGTCGATGGACGTCCGAGCGCGCAGACGCGCCACCCGGTCTGTTTCCAGAACGTCTGAGACGTCTTCGACGTTCCCGGTGCCGGCCTGGAGCACCTCATCCACGGTCTCGGCGATCCCGAGCCACGGGATCCGACCGGCCAGGAAGGCCTCGACCGCGACCTCGTTGGCCCCGCTCAGCACCGCCGGGGCGCCGCCTCCGGCCCGCCCGGCGGCGTAGGCTAGCTCCAGGCCGGGAAACGCCTCGAGGTCCGGCAGCTCGAAGGTCAGCGACCGCAGCGTCGTCCAGTCGATGGCGCCGAAGGCCTGGTCGAGGCGCTGCGGGGCACCGAGCGCGAGACCGATCGGGAGACGCATGTCGGGCATGGAGAGCTGGGCGATCGTCGCCCCGTCCGTGAACTCCACCATCCCGTGGACCACCGACTGGGGGTGCACGACGACCTGGATCCGGTCGAAGTCCACGCCGAAGAGCTCGTGGGCCTCGATGACCTCGAGTCCCTTGTTGATGAGCGTGGACGAGTCCACCGTGATCTTCGGCCCCATCGACCAGGTCGGGTGCTTGAGCGCATCGGCGACGGTTACCGCCGCGAGCTCGGCCCGGCGCTTGCCCCGGAACGGCCCCCCGCTCGCGGTCAGCACGATCTTGGCCACCTCGCCGGGCTGCCCGGAGCGAAGCGCCTGGTAGATCGCGGAGTGCTCGGAGTCCACCGGGACGATCTCGCCCCCGCCGGCCGCGCGCGCCTTCGCGACCACCGGCCCGCCGGCGATCAGGCTTTCCTTGTTCGCGAGCGCGAGACGCTTCCCGTGCGTCAGCGCGGCGAGGGTGGCGGGCAACCCGGCGAAGCCGACGACCGCGTTCAGCACGACGTCCGCCTCGGGGAGCGCGGCGAGGTCGGCCAGCACGTCTGGCTGGTCGCCCGCGAGCCGCGCCCGATCCTCGGGCACCCCGAGCACCGCAGCCTGCGCGGCGAGCGCCTCCCCGTTGCGGCCGGCGGCCAGCGCCACCACCCGGTAGTCGTCGGGATGATCGCGGATGACCTCGATCGCCTGAGTCCCGACCGACCCCGTCGAACCCAGGAGGACGACGTTGGTGGGCGCGGACATCAGCCGATCGTCAGCGCGCGAGCGAGGTAGTAGACGGCCGGCAGGCAGAACAAGATCGCGTCGAACCGGTCCAGGATCCCGCCGTGACCGGGCAGGAGCGTGCCGAAGTCCTTGACGCCGATGTCCCGCTTGAGCATCGACTCACAGAGGTCGCCGAGCGGCGCCATGATCGCCACGGTGATGCCGAGGGCGAGCGCATCGGTGAGCTCGTTCCACGGGGTGATCCGGTTGACGATCAGCACGGCGACCACGATGGACGCCACCATGCCGCCGACGAGACCCTCCACCGTCTTGTTGGGCGAGATCGCCGGCGCCAACCTCGTCTTCCCGAACTGGGAGCCGATGACGTAGCCGACGATGTCGTAGCCGACGACGCAGAGCACGACCCCGAGGATGAGGCCGACGCCGTTCTGGTAGCTGAGCAGCAGCCCGGCGAAGCCACCGAGCACCCCGACGTACACGAAGCCCATCACCGTCACCGCGACGTTGACGGTCGGGCGGGTCTTCACGACCTCGAACAGGTACCAGAGCAGCGTGAAGATCATCACGATCGCGAGCGTGAACGGGAACGCGAACTCACCCCGTTTGAACGCGATCGGCACGATCGCGATCGAGGCGAGGACCGCGAGGATCGTCGCGGGCCGGAAGCCGCGGCGCTGCAGACCCTGGAAGAGCTCCAGCGAGGCGAGCCCGACGATCGCGGTGGCGAGCACCGTCGTCGCGTCTCGACCGAGCTTGAGACAGATGAGCGCCAGCACCGCGAGGCCGACACCGGTGATGACCCGGGTCGTGAGATCCGGCTCCTTGACCGGGGCCACGAGCCGGTCGTCGGGGCGGGCCGGGCGGCGGGGGGCCGGGCCGATGCGGGCGCCCGAATCACCGCGGGGCCGGATCTTGCGGCGGGCCGCGACCTCGCGGTCGAAGGCGGTGTCGTCGTCCTCGGGCGCGCTCGCGAGCGCGCCAACGTTGGTCGTCTCGTCGCCGAGCGCGTCGATGGACTCGTAGTCCTCCTGGGCCCAGTCCCCCACTCCGGTGAGGAACCGGGGGCCGCCGGCGGTGCTCGCCGCGGCGGCGTAAGCATCGAGGCTCTCCTCACCGGTGAGATCGACCGGCTCCGCCTCCGGCAACAGGAGCGGCATCTCGCCGGTAGGCGGCTCGCTCCAGTGCGGCAGCGCGGGCGACGCGTCAGCGGTGGTCTCGGCGACGACCACCAGCGTCTCGTCGGGCTCGCTCGGCTCGGCGCCGGTCGCCCCGAGCGTCCCGTCGTCCTCGACGGTGACCTCGGCGTCGCCGACCTCGACTCCGTGGTCGGCCTCGGTTGGCAGGTCGACGGCCCGGTGCGGCTCGAGCTCGTCCGGCTCCTGTTGCTCCACCGGCTCGTCATCATGGCGAATACCGGTCAGCGAAGGCTCCTCGGCTCGGGTCGGCTCGGCCTCGTCCAGCAGGGAGATGCCGTGCTCGAACTCGTCGTGATCATCGGGCTCGTCCGCCGGCGGAGTCGTCCGGGCCACGACGTCGGGGGTGGGGTCGTCCTTGGCGAGGGGGAAGCGCGCCGACGGCCGGATCGCGGGGTCGGGCCGCGGGGGGACGTCGCCGTAGCGGGTGTCCTGGTCCCCCAGCCGGCGGCCCACCGTGCCCGCTTCCATCGCGGCCTGGGCCTCTTCGGCCCCGAGGATCCGGACTCCTTCAGGCTTCCCGCGCGCGGGCGCGCCGGAGGGTTCTTCCGGTTCCTCGTCCAGTTCATCGTCGCGACGGTCAGTCACGGCATCCTCCGGGTGGGCCCGCGGTCCAGGCTAGACCTCGAGCAGCTCGCGCTCCTTGTGGGTGACCATCTCGTCGATCTCGGCGATGACCTCGTGGACCGCCTTCTCGAGGTCCTTCTCGACCCGCTCGAGCTCGTCCCGGGACATGTCGCCGGCCTTCTCGAGCGCCTCGAGCTCCTTGCGGGCGTCCCGGCGGACGTTACGCACTGCGACCCGCCCGTCCTCGGCCCGGTTCTTCACGACCTTCACGAGGTCCTTGCGGCGCTCCTCGGTGAGCTGCGGGAACGTCAGCCGGATGACCTGGCCGTCGTTGCCGGGGTTGATCCCGAGGTCGCTCTGCTGGATCGCCTTCTCGATGGCCTTCATGGCGCCCTTGTCGTAGGGCTGGACCAGCAGCACCCGGGGCTCGGGCACGCTGAACCCGGCCAGCTGCTGGAGCGGGGTCTGGGCGCCGTAGTAGTCGACCATCAGCTTCTCGACCTGGGCCGGGCTCGCTCGACCCGTCCGGATGCCGCCGAACTCCTCCTGGAGGTGGCTGACGGCCTTCTTCATCCGCTGCCGGGTGTCCGCGGTGATCTCCTTGGAAGTCGCCACGCCTTATCCCTCCCTCGAGCTGACGAGCGTGCCGATCGCCTCGCCCACGAGCGCCCGCCGGATGTTCCCGGGTGCGGTGACGTCGAAGACGATGATGGGCAGCTCGTTGTCCATGCAGAACGTGATGGCGGTCGAGTCCATGACCTTGAGGCCCCGGTTGAGAACCTCGAAGTGGCTGATCTCGGTGAGCTTCACCGCGGTGGGATCGAGGCGGGGATCCGCGCTGTAGACGCCGTCGACGCCCGAGTGCGTCCCCTTCAGGATCGCCTCGGCGCCGATCTCGGCCCCGCGCAGCGCCGCGGTGGTGTCGGTCGTGAAGTACGGGTTGCCGGTCCCGGCCGCGAACACGACGATCCGGCCCTTCTCGAGGTGCCGGGTCGCCCGCAGCGGGATGTACGGCTCGGCGATCTGGGCCATCGTGATCGCGGTCTGGACGCGCGTGGGCTGGCCGACGTTCTCGAGCGCGTCCTGGAGCGCGAGCGCGTTGATCACCGTGGCGAGCATCCCCATGTAGTCGGCCCGGGCGCGGTCCATGCCGCGGGTCGCGCCGACCATGCCGCGGAAGATGTTGCCGCCACCGACGACGATCGCGATCTCGACGCCGAGCTCGGCGCGCGCCTCGGCGACCTCCTCCGCGATCCGCTGGACCACGGCCGCATCGATCCCGAAGGAGATGCTCGTGTCGGCGAACGCCTCACCCGAGAGCTTCAGCACCACTCGGCGGAACCGGCTCTCGGTCATCGGCACTCCCCCGCGCTCGCTTCCAGACCGACCCTATTCCTCGCCCACCTTGACGCGGGTGAACCGTCGGACCGAGGCCTTCGGCGCCAGACTCTCGACGAGCGCGCCGACGGAGACCTTCGGGTCGCGCACGAAGCCCTGCTCGAGCAGGACGTAGTCCTTGTAGAAGCCGTTCAGGCGGCCCTCGACGATCTTGGCGATCGCCGCTTCGGGCTTGCCCTCGTTGCGCGTGAGCTCGGTGAGCACCTCGCGCTCCTTCTCGATGGCCTCCTCGGAGACGTCCTCGCGGCGGATGAACCGCGGTGCCGCGCTTGCGATGTGCAGCGCGAGGTCGTGGGCGAGCTCCTTGGCCTTCGGATCGTTGCGGTCCACGCCACCCAGCTCGACGAGCACGCCGATCGTGCCGCGCTCGTTCTGGATGTGCTTGTAGCCGTCCAGCACCCCGTCGGCCGTCTCGTAACGCGCGACCCGGCCGAGCTCGATCTTCTCACCGAGCTTCGCGACGAGCAGGGTCACCGCCTCACCGACGGTCTGGCCCTCGAACGGCTGGGCCTCGAGGTTCTCGGCGCCGTTCTCGGCGACGATCCGGGCGAGCGCCGCGACGGTCGCCACGAAGTCCGCGCCCTTGGCGACGAAGTCCGTCTCGCAGGTCAGCTCCACGAGCGCGGCCACATCGTCGGTGAGGACGACGTCCACCGTGCCCTGCTCCGCACTGCGCCCCGCGCGCTTGGACGCACCGAGGCCCTGCTTGCGGAGCCAGTCGACCGCAGCCTCCTGGTCGCCGCCGGTCTCCTGCAACGCCTTCTTGCAGTCCATCATCCCGGCGCCGGTCACCTTGCGCAGGGCCGCAACGTCTTTCGCCGCGACCTCAGCCACGATCGCTTTCCTGCACTTCCGTGCGCGCCGCGTTCGCGTCGACGGTGGGGTCCTCGACCCGCGGCGTCTCCGTCTTCTGCTTCGGCTCCGACTCGCCGGCCTTGGCCTTCGCGGCCCGGTCCTCGGCGAGGCGCTGCTCACGCGCGGCTTGCGCGACCGCTGCGGCGTTCTTCGCGGCCGCCTGCTCCTCGTCGCGCTTGCGCTGCTCCTCGGGGCTCAGCGGCTTGGGCGCGACGACCTCGGCCTTCGTACCCGGACGCGCGCCACGCCGCTGCGCGAGGTGGCGACCCTCCTCGACGGCGTCGGCGATGACCCGGCACATCAGGTTCGACGCACGGATCGCGTCGTCGTTGCCAGGGATCACGAAGTCGATGATGTCGGGATCGCAGTTCGTGTCCACGACCGCGACCACGGGGATGCCGAGCCGGTTCGCCTCGGTCACCGCGATGTGCTCCTTCTTCGTGTCGATGACGAAGACGATGCTCGGGAGCTTCTCGAGGTTCCGGATCCCACCCAGGTTGCGGTCGAGCTTGACCAGGTCCCGCTTGACCTTGAGGCCTTCCTTCTTGATCATCTGGTCGACCTCGCCGGTCGAGACCAGTCGCTCGAGCTCGCGCATCTTCGCGACGCGTGCGTGCACGGTCTGGAAGTTCGTGAGCATGCCGCCGAGCCAGCGGAAGTTCACGTACGGCGACCCGCTGCGCAGGGCCTGGCTCTGCACCGGCTCCTGGGCCTGCTTCTTCGTCCCGACGAACATGACCGTTCCGCCGTCGGCGACGGTGCTGCGGACGAACCGGTACGCGGTGTCGATCCGTTCCAGCGTCTGTTGCAGGTCGATGATGTAGATGCCGTTGCGCTCACCGAAGATGAAGCGCTTCATCTTCGGGTTCCAACGGCGCGTCTGGTGACCGAAGTGAACTCCGGCCTCCAGCAGCTGCTTCATGGTGACGACAGCCACGCGGAGCTTCCTTCCCTCGGGTTGTTGACCTTCCGCCCGAGCTGCACCTCCGGAGAAGACCGGGGGCGACCTTTGGGTGCCGGGCGTGCGAATTCCCAAGCGGAATGCTCGGGTTACGGGGCACTGTAGTCCAGAGGTCACCGGTGGCTCCGGGCCGGAGCCACCAGCGAATCCACGTCGAAGGCCTGGATCGCGTCCCTGCTGACGAGGCGTTGGGCGACCACCACGAACCGCGGCGTCACCGCCAAGCCGATGGGCAGACCGGTGGCCGGGCGGCGGGCCCGGATCGCTCCGCGACGGCGGTCCAGGGTGACGACCTCCCCCATCTCGTTCCAGAACAGGATCGCGTCATCGACGCGAATCGGACGCACGTGGGTCTCGAGCGCGTCGGTGCGGGTCGCCCAGCGCCGGTGGCCGTCGGCGAGCGCGAGACGGGTCATCGTCCCGAGCTGGTCGAGCACGTAGAGGTCGCCGCCGTCCGCCAGCGGTACGAGATCCTCGAAGAACGGCGCGGCGACCGGTGCGCGCCATCGGCGCTTCCCGTCGGACAGCGCGAATGCCCGCACCGCGCTGTGGTCACGGCCGGCTCCCGCGCCGACCGCGACGATCCCTCCCGCGATGACCGGAGATCCGGCCAGCGCCGGCAGCGGCTGCTCCCAGCGGACCGCCCCGGTGGCCGCGTCGATGAGCCGGAGCTTCGTGGCCGTCGCGCCGTCGTTGCACACCGCCGCGATCGTTCCGGTTCCGTTGTCGGCGGCGAAGAACCCCCGCACCCGCCCGGGCAGGCGGCTCGTCCAGCGGACCCGCCCCGTGCGACTGTCGAGCCCGACGAGACCGCCCTGCGCGGTGGACACCACCGCGACCGGTGGGGTGCCCGCCGGGCCGACCAGCGCGACTCCGCCCGGCGTCTCGGGCGTCTCGGTCAGCCATCGCAGCGCACCGGTCGTGCGCTCGAGGGCGAGAAATGCGGTCTCGGTCGCCAGCAACACCGTGTCCCCAATCAGTGCCGCGCGTGGCTCGACGCGCGGCACCGAGGTCTGCCAGCGCAGCGCGCCGTCTGCCAGCGCGACCGAGCTGACCCAGTTGTCACTGAGCACGATCGCGCCATCCCTGTGGTCCTGGACCATTGCGGCGGCCCAGTCGGGCAGTGTCCGCGACCAACGTTCGGGAATGACCGTGGGCGTGCTCGGCGGCGAAGGTCTCGGCGTCGAATGTCTCGGCGTCGACGAGACCGTGGCCCTGGCGGTGCGCTCTCCATCCGCGCGAACCATCGACACCCCCGCGCTCGCCACCAGCACCGCGAGCAGGAGCAGGGCGCGTCGCCGCCTTCGACGCGACCACAGCCGCGCCGACCTCGGCCCTCGGGGCTTGCGGAACCGGGGTGACGCCGGACGTGCGTCCTGCCAGAAGGTCATCGTGCGCCTCCACCGACCAGCGCATCGGATGCCCACCCGACGGCCCGACCCACCGCGCCGGCGGCGTGCTCGGCGCGGCTGATCACCACCGGCTCGACCGCGCCCCGTACGCCGGTCGCCGCGCTGACGCACGGCAGCCCTCGCTGTTCCAACGCGAGCCGCGTGGCATCGAGGGCGCCCGGGTCCCGGATGATGGAGCTGTGGTCCGAGAGCCCGGCGGGATCGACGATCACCGTGCGGGCGCCGGGCAACGACGCGTGATCCGCAGGGACGATGACGTCGTCCACGGCGCCGATCGCCGTGACATCGATCTGGTCGGGCAGCGGCGACTTCCGGATGCCCCGGATGAGCGGAGAGCCCTCCGCGAGCTGCTCGGTTGCGACGCCGGACGTGGGTGGCAGCGCACCGGCGGCGAGCCGGTCCACACCGTCGAGCGCCGCTCGTCCCGTCGTGGTCGTACGCACGCCGGCCACCGCCGTCGCGGCCGGCGCGCCCCGGAGCGGCGACGACAAGGTGACCACGGTTCCGATCGGCGGGAACGTCGGATCTCCCGGGTCGTAGCCGTGGGCCAGGAACTCCGCGACCACCACCCCGCCCTGCGAGTGAGCGATGAGATCCACCTCGCGGCCCGGCTGCACGCGTTGCATCGACCGCAGCTGGGACGCCAGCGCGCGCGCGGGCCCCGACAGGCTGCCGGTGGTGTCCTCGCGCTGGTACGGCCCCCCGCCCGGCGCGTAGGAGAAGGACACGACCTCACCCTTGCGGTAGCCGAGGCGTGCGGTGTCCAGGGCGAGCGCGGTGCCGGTAGCGGGGTCCGTGGCGCTGTCGATGCCGGCGACCGTCAGCGCGATGTGCCCGGACCCTCCGCCCCCGGGAGGCGCCGTCGGGTCCTCGACGCAGCTCTGGCGCGATCTCGCCCAGTCCAGCAGCCGGTGTGCGATGGCGGTGCTGTCCGAGACGATCGGCGCGGCCAGAGAGCTGCGCCACATCCAGCTCGCACCCGTGCCCACCAGCTCGAGCTGGGACCGCGCCGGCGCGCCGAGGCTCCGCGCGAGGGTCGCCACGTCCGAGAGCGCATCACCGATCGCGTCGAGCGGACCCCCGTCTCCCTCGGCGGGAGCAACACCGGGGATCCCGCGGGGCAGGTGCAGCGACTCGGCGAGCGCACGCCGCTCGATCGTCGGCGGAACGAACCCGACCTGGGCGGGCGCGTCGACCGGCACGAGCCGGATCAACCGGGTGAGGTCGGGAGGCGAGAACAGCAGCATCGGGTCCACGTAGCGCTGACCGACTCGGAGCCCGAAGTGCAGGACCCCGGTGTGGTCCTCTCCCCCGCCGCCTACGAGACCGAGCACATCGCCGCGTGCGACGTGCTGGCCGCGTCGCACCGCGATGCTCGCGAGGAACGACGAGGACGTGCGCAGGCCGCCGGTGTGGGTGACGACGACGTGCAGGGAGCCCGCGACCGCTCCGGCGAACGTGACGGTGCCGGCGTTGGCGGCTCGCACCGGGGTGCCTGCCGCGGCGGCGAAGTCCACGCCACGATGCCCGGGGCCGTAGCGCGAACGAGGCGCGACGAAGGGCCGCGCGACCGCACCCTCGACCGGGTGGATCCACGCGCCGGGCGGCAACGGATCCGCGGCGGCGACCGGCCGCAGGGTGACCGAGGTGACGAGCGCGAACGCGCAGGCGAGCGCGACGAACCAAGCAAGAGGGGAACGGGACCCCATCGGCGACTCCCGTCAGTGCAGCGCGCGGGAGGGGGAAGCCGTCGGGGGAAGTGCGTGCGAACCTAGTGCAGGCCTGGGACACACACCAGGGGCTCCGGACGAACGCGGTTGCTCAGGGGAGGCGTTCGGACGCCGGCTCGACGAGTCGCGAGCGCAGCTGGAGGATCGCCTTCGTGTGGATCTGGCACACGCGGCTCTCGGTGACGCCGAGCACCTCGCCGATCTCCGCGAGCGTGAGGCCTTCGTAGTAGTAGAGCGTGAGCACGAGGCGCTCGCGATCGGGCATGCGGTTGATCGCGTCGGCGAGCACGTGCTTCATCTCGTCGACTTCGAATGCCGCGACGGGATCGTTCACGCGGTCGGCCACGGTGTCGCCGACCGTCGTGCCGCCGCCGCGATCACCGGCGCTCAGCAGCTCGTCGAGCGCAACGAGTCCGACGAAGCTGATCTGCGAGAGCGTCTGCGCGAGCTCGGGCTCGGTCACTCCGAGCTCGGCGGCGACCTCCGACTCCTGGGGCGTGCGCAGCAGCTCGTTCTCGAGCTTCGAGTACGCACGCTCGATCGAGCGGGCCTTGGAGCGGACCGACCGGGGCACCCAGTCGATCGACCGCAGCTCGTCGATGATCGCGCCCTTGATGCGCGAGATCGCGTACGTCTCGAACTTGAACCCACGCGCAGGATCGAACTTGTCGATCGCGTCGATGAGCCCGAAGATCCCGTAGCTCACGAGGTCGGCCTGCTCGATGTTCTGGGGCAGCCCCGCCGCGACCCGCCCCGCCACGAACTTCACGAGCGGCGAGTAGTGGAGGATGAGCCGCTCCCGCGCGTCGGCGGTGCCGCCCTCCTTGTACTCGCGCCAAAGCCCGGCGACGACCTCGGCGGCGTCGGCTTGCGCGGAGACGGTGGTCGTGTCGTCAGGCACGGGGATGGGTTGCCTCGTAGACCGCCCGAAGGCGTTCGCGGGTCAGATGGGTATATATCTGGGTGGTTGCGAGGTCGGCGTGGCCGAGAAGCTCCTGGACCGCGCGGAGATCCGCTCCACCTTCGAGCAAGTGCGTAGCGTAGGCGTGCCGGAGGACGTGTGGGTGCAAGGTGTGCCCATCGGGCATCGGATGGCGTTCGAGGATCCTCCGGGCGTCCCTCGGCGAGAGGCGCCGGGCCCTCCGGTTGAGGAACACCGCATCGGGCGGGCTCTCGGGCCCCGCGATCAATGGCCGCCCCTCACGAAGCCAGTCGCGCAGGGCTTCCCGGGCCGGGGCTCCGAGGGGCAGCCTGCGCACTTTGGACCCCTTGCCGAGGACCGTGAGGGCTCCCCCGTCGAGATCGCAGTCCCTCGGAGTCAGCCCGCAGCACTCGGAGACCCGAAGGCCGGTGCCGTAGAGGACCTCGAGCACCGCGATGTCCTGGAGCGCCAGGGCCCGGGCCACCGGATCCTCGGCGTGGCCGGCCGCCGCCGCACGATCGAGCAGGTCGGTCGCCTCACCGGAGTTGGGCACCCGGGGCAGCCGGGCCGGGCCCTTGGGCGCGCGCAGCGAGCGACCGGAGTCGGTGACGAGCACCCCGCGACGTTTGAGGTAGCGCAGGAACGACCGCAGGGCCGCGGCCTTGCGCGCAATCGTGCGCTTGGCCAGCCGCTGCGTGCCCAGGTACGCGAGGTAGCGCCGCAAGGTCGCGTGATCCAGGTCTTCGGGACTGCGCTCCCCGCGCTCGGCCCAGGCGACGAACTGGCGCGCGTCCCGTTCGTACGCTTCGCGCGTGTGCGGGCTCGCCGCCGTCAGGGAGGCGACATACCCGTCGACATCCCAGGGCATCAACCTCCAGGTTACCGCCCACCCGTCAGGATCGATGGACCTCGAACACCTCGATCGGCTCGTCGAAGCCCTTGAGCTCCGGGACACCGATCGACGCGAACCGGAACGCGTCCACCGCGTCACGGACGTCAGCCGATGCCAGCACCCTCCCCGGCGCGGCGAGATCGACGACGCGCGACGCGAGGTTGACGACGGGGCCGAAGTAGTCGCCGTCGCGGCTGAGGACGGCGCCGAACGAGAGACCGGATCGCACGGGCGGGAGGCGAGGGTGATCGGAGAAGAACGCTGCGAGCCCGAGCGCGATCTCGCACGAAGCACGAGGGTCGGACGCGACGAACATCACCTCGTCGCCGATGAGCTTGACCACCCGTCCGCCCGCGGCCACCACGATGTCCGACGCACATTCGTCGAACTCGGCCAACGCGGCCCCCAGCTCCTTGATGGACAACTGGCGAGCGAGCCCGGTCGAGCCCACCAGGTCTGCGAATCCCACCGCCAGCTGCTGCGTGCCTTCCGCGCCGACACCCACCGGTCGTTGAAGCGCTTCGATGTGCCGAAAGAAGATCACGTCCATGACGCCCGACGCGGCGCGCAGGAGCGTGACCGCTTCCGTGTTCGCCTGCGCGAGCGCGAGGCCCGCCGGGTCTTCGGCCAACGCAGGCCCGCCGATGTTGACGAGGAATGCGGCGATGGCGGCGTCGGCGACCCGCGCCATCGACGACCCGATCACGCGGACGACTTGCAGGACGATGTCCTCGCCCAGCCAGTTCGCCGCGGCCTCGAACACGCGCAGCGCGTCGACCTCGTCCTCGGTGTAGATCCGCGCATCGGGACCGGGATCAGGGAACCCGGCCGCTCGCCAGACCCGGGTCGACACTTCGAGCGGCATCCCCGCGCGATCCGCGAGCTCGGCTTGCGTCATGAGATCGCCCGAGCCGCGCAGCGCGCGCGTCGAAGCCACCACCGCCAGGTCCGGCGCGGCCTCGAGCAGCTCCTCGACGGTCGCACCGAGACCGAAGAGGTATTCGATCAGCGCGAGTCGCTCGGTCGCGAGCGCGTCGTCGGGGTCGTACAACCCGAGCCCAACCAGCTCGTCGATCGTCGGACGTTGCACGCTCGCACGCTACCGACCGGGAACCCGGCCCGCCGGTGGTGACGGTGTCCCACCCTGCGGTTAGGTTCGTCCCTGCCGTCGAGGTTGCCGCGGTCTCTCGGCCCTCCCATCCGTTCATCGGTTCCGGGAGGTCCCTCCGTGCTCGCCTCGATCCCCAGTGCGACGCTGCTCGGCGTCGACGGCCAACCCGTCTGGGTCGAGATCCACGTCAGCTCGGGCCTCCCCGGCTACCACGTGGTCGGGCTTCCCGATGCCGCGGGCCGTGAGTCACGCGAACGGGTGCGGGCTGCGCTCGTCTCGTCCGGAGTGGGCTTCCCGCTCAAGCGGATCACGGTCAACTTCGCGCCGGGCAACGTCCGCAAGACCGGCGCCGGGCTCGAGCTCGCGGTGGCGCTCGGTCTCATGCTGGCCGAGTCGCACCTGCCCGAAGGTTGCCTCGACGGCGTCGGCGTCCTCGGGGAGCTCGGGCTCGACGGCTCGGTCCGCCAGGTGCCGGGAACGCTCGTCCTCGCCGACGCGCTGCGTCGCACCGGGGTCGAGACCCTCATCGTCCCGACGGCCAACGCGCACGAGGCGGCGCTGCTCTCCGACCTGAAGGTCCACACGGCCCGGACGCTGGCCGAGCTGCGGGAGTGCCTGAAGGGCGAGCTGCCGTGGCCCGAGCCCGATCCCCCGTCAGCGGATCGACCCGACGAGGACCTCGACCGCGACCTGCTCGACCTGGTCGACGTCCGGGGCCTCGCCACCGCCCGGGTGGCGCTCGAGGTCGCCGCGGCGGGTTCCCATCACCTCATCTACGCGGGTCCGCCCGGCACCGGCAAGACCATGCTCGCCCGCCGGCTGCCCACCATCCTTCCGCCGCTCGATCACGACGAGTCCTTCGAGGTGACCCGGATCGCGTCGGCCGCCGGCGGCGATCCACCACGCCGCCTGGCGCGGCACCGTCCGTTCCGCGCTCCGCATCACACCGCCTCGACCGTCGCGCTCGTCGGCGGTGGCTCGGCCCGTCCCCGACCGGGCGAGGTCACGCTCGCGCATCGGGGAACGTTGTTCTTGGACGAGCTCGGGGAGTTCCCCCCGTCGGCCCTCGACGCCCTGCGCCAGCCGCTCGAGGAACGGGTCGTGCGCATCTCCCGCCAGGCGCAGAGCCTCGAGCTGCCCGCGGAGTTCCTCCTGATCGCATGCACGAACCCCTGCCCGTGCGGGCTCGAGGCCGCGGCCTGCCGGTGCAGCGACTCCCAACGGGCCCGGTACCGGCGTCGCCTCTCCGCGCCCCTGCTCGATCGCTTCGATCTCCGGCTCCGCGTCGCGGGACCGCAACCCGGGGACGGTCCCGGCGAGCGGTCGGAGGCCGTCGCGCTGCGAGTGCTGGCGGCGGTCGAACGCCAACGCGCGCGACTGCGCGGCACTCCGTGGCGCCGCAACGCTCACGTCCCCGCCGGCGCGCTCGCGCGGTACGTCGCGCTGTCCGACGACGGTGCCGACGCGTGGCGCAACGTGATCGAGGAGCACCAGCTCACCGGACGGGGCGCGGCCCGCGTCCGGCGCGTCGCGCGCACCCTCGCGGATCTCGAGGACGCGCCGGACATCACGGCGGAGCACATCGTGCTCGCCGCGTCGCTGCGAGGAGAGGTGCCGTGACCACGACTGACGCGACGAAGGCGGCAACCCTGGCCGCGCTGCCCCGCATGACCCCGCGACGCCTCCTCCGGCTGCTGACGCATTGGTCCACGCCGAGCGCCGCGCTCAGCGCGGTACAGGCCGGCGGCGCCTCGGTCGCGCTCGGACCCGACGAGCCGAAGACGGCCGCGCTCGCGCGCGAGTGGGCCGATGCCGTGCAGCCGACGATGGGCGCGGTCGCACCGATGCTGCTCCGACGCTCGACGCGCGTGCTGCACGTCGGCACATCCGGGTACCCGATCGACGAAGGCATCGACGATCGACCCGGGGTGCTCTTCACCGAAGGCGACCGGCCGGACGTGTTCGACCGCCCGCGGGTCGCGGTCGTCGGCACCCGGGCCGCGACACCGCACGGCCGG
>JADGON010000182.1 GCA_017882945.1 Acidimicrobiia bacterium
GACGCCGTCCTCGATCTGGAGGTCAAGCTCCGAGACCTCGGCGACGCGGAGCTCACGCAGCGACTTGCCGGCGCGACTCACCGCCGCCGCCGCCGCCTTCTCCCACGACTCGGTGCTCGTGCCGACCAACTCGATGATCTTGTACACGCTCTCAGCCACGCCGTTCCCCCTCGTCAGCGATGCCCCATGTCCGCGATCGGGAACGACGCGCCGGCAGCGCGCCATCCGAGTTTCGACGGCACTGTTGCGTTGAGTTGGATCGGGCCGCTCGGAACCGACGTGCAGTCGGGGTTCCCGGTCAGATCGTCCGGGCGAGTTCGGTGAACGCGAGCTCGACCCTCCGGTGAGCCCGCGCGTCGACGCCGAGTTCGTAGTGACCTCGGCGGAGGTTCTGCATCAGCGCGTGACCGCGCATGATCACCCGGGCGGTGCGGTCGCGTTTGAGTCCGCGCATGGGACGGAGTCGGGCTTTGAGCCGGCCGTGGTCGCACTCGACGCGGTTGTTCGCGTACTGCTCGGTGTTGTGGAACGCGGCGGGAATGAGCCCCTCGATCGCAGCGCGTAATGCGGGGGCCCGGTCGGTCACAACCTCGACCGGCTCGCCATGCACTCGGATCGCCCTGGCGAAGAACCGGCGCGCGGCCAGGAAATCGCGTCGTGAGGAGACATAGACATCGACGATCTGGCCGTGCTGATCGATCGCCCGGTAGATGTAGCGCCACCGTCCTGCGATCTTCAGATAGGTCTCGTCCACAAACCAACGGCCGCCGACCACGTGCCGACACGGTCCGGCCGCATCCGCGAGCAACGGCGTGAATCGCTGCACCCACCGGTACACGGTCACGTGATCGACCTCGATCCCACGCTCGCCCAGCAGTTCCTCGACATCGCGATACGAGAGCCCATACCGCAGGTACCAGCGCACCGCGAGGATGATGATCTCGGGCGGGAAGCGGAACCCGACGAACGCAGAGCTCGGAATCGCGGGTACTGAACGGGAACGGCGAGGCCTCATCCCGCCAAGTTCACCGGCGGCGTGGCGACGCGCCAATGCAACAGTGCCTCTGAGGCAACCGGGATCGGGCGACCGCAGTCGACAACACGGCGAGGATGGTGCGGTCCGTGTCGGTGAAGCGGGGCCGATTGATCTGACGTTGCAACACCAGGATCTGATGGCGCAGGGCGAGGATCTCGGCGTCTCGCTCGTCGCCGGTCGCGAGCAACCATCGGAGGCGGCCGACGAGCAAGTGACGAATGGTCGTGACGAGGTTCATCGCCAGCAGACCGTATCCACCGATCGAGCAGCTCGGAACTCCCCGAAACGCAGCGGCGATGGATTTCCGGCACCTACAGGAACGCGTGTGCGAGGACAGTCGGCACGAGACGTCTTCCGTGTCCTTGCCGAGGCCGCGGTGAGCGATCAAGCTGTCGACGCGTGCTCCGCGTCGCTGCGCAGACGCCGCAGTCCACGTCATCTCCGAGTCAGCCAACGAGCGCCCCACGTGACCTTGACGACGTCACGAACACATCTATCCGGTGCGAGGGACGGCGCCATCGCGGACTTCGATCTCGCCTTCGCGCACTCGACCTCGAGCGGTGACCGTCGCCTCCGCGATGCATCCGGTAAGGACTCGTGCAACAGTTTGAACGTGCGGTTCGTCCATGACCGTGAAGTGGGTTCCGTCGCTCTGGATGGTTTGAACGTTCGCGTCCGAGACAATTTGGTGCCACCGCTCGGGATCGCCGAACCATCCGTCGGTTGGATCTTCGTCAATGCCGAGCATCGTGACTCGGCACCGGATCGGCGGCGGTGCGTACGATGCGAGCGCACGCCGGTTGATTGCCGTGATGTCGAGCAGCCTCTTGGGCAATCGCCTCCCGGTGCGGACCCAGAAGTCTTGCGCCTGCCACCACAGCCGGATGTGATCTTCCTCCCCGGGTCGCGCGAAACGCCAGCGAACGGCGCGCGCCACCCGGCGGATAAGTCGAGCGACGTAACGGCTCTTCGCCGAGATGCCGTCGAGGCGAGCGAGCTCGTCGCGTTCGCGATGAAGCATCGAGTTCAAGGCTGCGGGCGCGTCTCGCGCCGGATGATCGAGGAGAGCCAGAAGGGCGACCGTTTCGCCGCACTGCTCCAACTGCCGGGCGACCTCCAGCATCACGATTCCACCGAAGCAAAACCCGGCCAGGAGATACGGGCCACTTTCCTGGACCTGGCGGATCTCACGCACGAAATCCTCGGCCATTGCTGGAAGAGTCGTGCGCGGCATCTCCCGGCCATCGAGACCGGGGCATTGCAGCCCGTACACCGGCTGATCGTTCGCCATGTGGTCCACGAGGCTGCGATACACCAGGAGGTGCCCCTTCAGGTCGGGCCCAATGAACAGCGGTGCTTTCCCCCCTTGAGGACGAAGAGCCACGATTGACGACCAGGGACGCCGTTGTTCACGCTCGCGGACGACCGCAGACGCGAGCGCCTCGACCGTCGCGCCTTGGAAGAGCTCCGCGAGCGGGAGGCGCACGCCCAGCACCGACTCGATGCGCGCGAAAAGCTGCACTGCGAGGAGCGAGTGACCACCCAGGTCGAAGAAGTCGTCATGCACGCCGACGGAGTCGAGGCCAAGCACTTCCGCCCACAGTGTCGCGAGCGTTTCCTCGATCGGCGTGCGCGGGCCGGTGGAGCCACCGGTGAGCTTGCGTGCGGGAGTGGTCGCCGGAAGCCTGCGAACGTCGAGCTTCCCGTTTGGCGTCAATGGTAGCGACGGGAGCGCGACGAACGCCGCGGGAACCATGTAGTCCGGGATCATTGTGCGGAGATGCGCGCGGAGATCTCCGACAGGAGGTTCTTGGCCGGCCTCGCCGACGACGTAGGCGACGAGCCGAGCTCCCCCGATCTCGTCGTCATGGGCGAGCACCGCCGCCGACCGGATGTCAGGGTGAAGAAGGAGTGCGGCTTCGACCTCGCCGGGTTCAACACGATGTCCGCGTACTTTCACCTGGTCGTCCACGCGGCCCAGGAATTCGACCGTGCCGTCCGCGAGGAAGCGTCCCACATCCCCGGTTCGGTAGAGCCGGCGCGGCTCCCCGGTGTCGAACTGATGGGTGACGAAGCGCTCCGCCGTGAGCTCTGGACGTTCGAGGTAGCCGCGGGCGAGACCCGAACCCCCGACGTAGATGTCACCACGAACACCCACGGGAACCGGTTGGCGGTGTGAGTCCAGGATGTAGACCTCGGCATTCGCGATGGGACGTCCTGCGAGCACCGCGAGCCGGCCGTCGTCACTGGCGCCGAAGCGATGGACGCAGGCGGCCATGATCGTTTCGGTCGGGCCGAAATGGTTCAGGATGACGCATCCGAACTGGGCTTCGAGGCGGCGGGCGTCCTGGACGCGAAGCGATTCTCCGCACACCACGATCAGTCGCAGGGATCTTGGTGTGGCCGATCGTTCAGCCTCGCTGACCAACGCGAGGAGCAGCGACGGTACGCCGCTCAGCAGTGTCGTGATGTCGTGTCTCTCCATCGCCGCCAGCAGCTCACGCGGGTCACGCGCGTGCCGGTCGTCGAGGAGCACGAGCTTGGCACCCGAGCACAGTGTCCCGAAGATGTCGCGCACCGACGGGTGAAACGAGAGAGACGCGAGTTGTAGAACGACGTCCTCGGCGTTGAGCGCACCGTCTTCCTGGAGCGACACGAGATGGTCGACGATGCCGCGATGCTCGATCATCACTCCTTTCGGGCGCCCGGTGGAGCCCGACGTGTAAATCACGTACGCGAGGTCCTCTGGTGTCGGGCCACCTGGCGGCGTCGCCGCCGAGTGCGTCGCAATTTGGTCGCGTTGTTCGTCGATGCATACGGCCGTCGCACCAGATGCCGGGAGGCGGGACAGGAGCTTGCTTTCTGTCACGACGGCGCGCGCCGCCGTGTCCTCGAGCATGAATGCCAGTCGCTCCTGTGGATACTCCGGGTCGAGTGGCACGTAGGCGGCGCCGGACCGCATGATGCCGAGAAGCGCCTCCACCAAGTTGGCGGACCGCTCGAGGTAGACGCCGACGATGTCGCCCCGACCGATCCCGAACGACTGCAGGTGCCGTGCAAGCTGGTTCGCCCCACGGTCGAGCGCCCCGTACGTCACACAGGTGCTGTCCGACTGGATGGCTGTCGCGTCGGGCCGGCACGCCGCGATGCCGGCGACCAGATCGGGAATGGTGACGGACGGCGTGGGGCGCGCCGTGTTGTTCCACTCCACGAGGACGCGGTCGCGTTCGCGTGCGGTGAGCAGCGGAAGCTCGGACAGGCGGGTGCCGGGCGCTTCGACTGCGGCGGCGAGGAGCGTGAGAAAATGACCGATCAGTCGGTTGACAGACTCGACGCCGAAGAGATCCGTCGCATAGATAAATTCGCACGCGAGTCCCTCGGCCGTCTCGACGACGTGCAGCGACAGGTCAGCCTTGGCGATGCCGGTATCGAACTCGACCGCCTCGACCGCGATGTTGTCGAGTCGCAGGTCGGCATCCGGAGTGTTCTGCATCACGAACATCACCTGGAACAGCGGTGTATGGCTGAGCGTGCGGTCTGGCGCAAGCTCTTCGACGAGTCGTTCGAATGGAACGTCTTGGTGGTCGAAGGCACCGAGACAGACGTCGCGGACGCGAGCCAACAAGTCCGCGAACGTCGGATCACCGGTCACGTCAGTACGCAGCACCAGGGTGTTGACGAAGAAGCCGATGAGCGGTTCGAGCTCTGGTCGCGTCCGCCCGGCGATCGGTGCACCGACCACGACGTCGCCCACGCCTGCGTAGCGGGAGAGCAATGCCTGGAACGTCGCCAGCAACGTCATGAACAGCGTGACACTGTGACGCGCCGCGCACTGTTCGAGCTCGTCAGTGAGCGCGCGCGGTACCTGAAACCTTCGGCCGTGACCCCGGTACGTGGGAACGGCCGGACGGGGCCGGTCAGTCGGCAGATCGAGCACGAGTGCGGCCCCGGCGAGCTGGTCCCGCCAGTACGCGAGCTGCCGCTCGAGTCGCTCACCGCGCAGCCACTGTCGCTGCCAGGCGGCGAAGTCCGCGTACTGGAACGCGAGCGGCGCCAGAGGTGACGGGCGGCCCGTCCGGAAGGCGCGGTAGAGCTGCTCGAGCTCGCGCATGAAGACCCCGAGCGACCAACCATCTGCCGCGGCATGGTGGATCGTCAGGGTCAATACGTGCGTGTCCAGTCCGAGGCGGAGCAACGAGGCCCGCACCACCGGGCCGCTTTGGAGGTCGAAGGGACGGAGGGCCTCTTCGAGGACGGCGTGCGCGGCTTCGGGCCACGCATTCTCTTTCCAGCTGCTGAGGTCTCGCAGAGGAATTCTGAGCCGGGCCGGTGGGTTGACCACCTGGATCGGTCGGCCGTGAAAAGCTTGGAATGAGGTCCGCAACGACTCATGCCGGGCGATGATCTCGGACAACGCGCGCTCGAGCGCACCGATGTGAAGATGGCCGTCGAGGCGGTAAGCAGTCGAGATGTTGTAGAAGGGGTTGTCGGGGATGAGGCGGTCGAGAAACCACAACCGTTGTTGTGCGAACGACAGCTCCATCGGCTCCGCGTGTGAGGTGTCGCGTCTGGCGAGGTCCGGCGCGAGCTCAACCGGTGCCACCCGCTCGGGATGCGCGCCCAGGTCGTCCACCGCCGCGGCAAGCTGCGCGACTGTCGGCTCGTCGAAGAGAGTCCGGAGCATGACGTCCACGCCGCACATCTGCTCGATGCGTGCCACGACGCGCAAACCGAGCAGCGAATGCCCGCCGAGCTCGAAGAAGTCGTCGTCGACGCTGATCTCGTCCAGCTCCAACAGCTCTCGCCAAATCACGGCGATCCGTTCTTCCGAGGCGGTGCTCGGCGGCACGATCACTCGATCGACGCTGAGGTACGGGCCGGGCGCCGGCAGCGACCGTCGGTCCATCTTGCCGTTGGGTGTACGCGGGAACGCGTCGAGGAACACGAAGATCGCAGGAACCATGTAATGCGGAAGCGAGCTTCCGACATGGACCTGGAGATCGGTGGACGTCGCTCGTTCCGGGTCGGCGACCACGTATGCGACGAGGCGACGATCTCCGGGCGTGTCCTCCCGGGCAATCACGGCGGCTTGTCGTACTGCGGGGTGGGTCATGATCGCGTGCTCGACCTCGCCCGGCTCGATGCGGTGTCCCCGCACCTTCACCTGGTCGTCGGCACGCCCCAAGTACTCGAGCTCGCCATCACCTCGAAGCCGGACCCGGTCCCCCGTGCGGTAGAGGCGACGATCACGGTCCCCGCACGCGGCACCCTGCACGAATCGATCGGCGGTGAGCTGCGGGGCATCGTGGTAGCCGCGCGCGACGCCGATCCCGCCGAGAAACAGCTCACCCACGACACCGATCGGGACCGGCTGCATCCAGCGGTCGAGGACGAGCGCATCCATGCTCGGCAGCGGGCGCCCGATCGTGACGAGCCCGGCATCCGGAGGCACCTCCGCGACGGTGGCGTAGACGGTTGCTTCCGTGGGGCCGTAAGCGTTGACCAAGCGGGCGTGCGGCGCCCAGTCGTGGCACAGCTCCGCAGCTGCGGAGGTGAGTGCTTCTGCACCGGAAACCAGGGTGCGCAGCGCCGCAGGAGGTCTGGTGTGGCGGACCAGCTCGCTGACGACGGACGGCACGACGGACATGAGCGTCACGTCGACTGCCCCAGGTGCAGCCAGCGCGGTCGCGTCAGTGACGAGCACTGCGGTGGTGGACCAGCTCAAGGCGGTGAAGAGTTCGAAGACCGAGATGTCGAAGGTCAACGAGGTGGAGACGAGGATGCGACGCCGTTCGTCCTCGCTGAACGCGTCGCGGGACCAGCGCATCACGTTCACCACGGAACCGTGTTCGACGAGCACCCCCTTCGGCACACCGGTCGAGCCGGACGTGTACATGAGGTACGCGAGGTCGCCTGCAGACGTGGACGACGACACAGGCTCGGGCGACAACTCTCGGATCAGGTCGTCGTCGTCCACCGTGACGACATCTACGTTGCCGCACGGAACGCGATCTGCGAGGCGCGACTGTGTGATGAGAACCCGGGCGGCCGACCGTTCCAGAAGCGACATCAGACGATCGGAAGGGTCGCGCGGGTTGAGCGGCATGTAGGCACCGCCCGCCTTCAAGACGCCGAGCACAGCCACGATGGCGTCAAGGTCTCGTTCCAGGCAGAGCCCGACGATGACGTCGCGGCCGACGCCGAGGTCGCGCAAACGGCGGGCCATCTGATTGGCGCGCGCGTCCAGCTCCCGGTACGTCAGTGAGCACTCGTTGTAGGTCACGGCCGTGCGGGTCGGCGTGCGAATCACCGCAGCCTCGAACAGCCCGTGAAGGGTCTCGGGCGTGGCGTCGGGAGTTTGAGCTGCGAACCGCTTGGTAGGGGCGTCGCTGTTGTCGACGTCTTCGATCGGCAGGCGCCACACCGGCTGGGCGGGTTCGCTGGCGATAGCGCTCAATGTCCTGACGTAGTGACCGAGGATGCGGATCACCGCGGCCCGGTCGAAGCGGTCCGCAGAGGCTTCGAGTTGCAATCGGAGACCATCGACGTGCTCGTGGACCTCGACCACCAAGTCGGCGCGCGCACCCCCGTGGAACAGCCGTTGGACCGATGTGTCGAGCCCGTCGAGCGGACATGTGTCCTCACCGGATTCGCAGCGGAACACAACCTGGAACAGTGGGTCGACC
>JADGON010000183.1 GCA_017882945.1 Acidimicrobiia bacterium
ACGAGGAAGCGGTTGTGCGCGCGTGCACCCGCGAACGCGAGCTCGGGATCCTCGATCATCCCGGCCGAGAGACCGGCGCCGAACGGCGGTGATTCCATGCCGGTGATCGAGTCGGCGTCAGGGAAGATCACCTCGGCGCAGACGCCGTCGGCGTCCATCTCCTTGTCGCGTTGCTCCGCGTCGAACGCACCGCGAAGCCCTTCTTCGTGGGTGGTCTCCCACTGGGTGATGTAGTCGTAGTTGAGCTTCATCTGGTCGTCGCGCATCGCTTGGCGCTCGGCGAGGAACGCGTCGAACTGCTCGGTGTAGCGAGCGTCCAGGTAGGGTCGGTACTCCTCGCAGGGCAGTCCCGCGTGCGCGTCTGCAGAGATGATCACGTACTTGTCGCTCATGGCCTAGTCCTTCTTTCCGAGCACCGACAGGTCGTCGTAGCGCTGGTGCACGAACGGGAGCAGCCAGTCCGCGGGCACGCGCTCCACGACTTCACCGTGCTGGCTCGTGGTGACGTGGGCGAACTCCAACGAGACCAACGCGCCCAGCGGGATGTCGGCGATCGGGTCGATGGGGGAGTCGTGGAGGACCAACGTCCCGTCGATGGCGCGTCCGTCTCGGGCTTCTTCGTGGCGGTAGACGTGGACGAGTGCGGGCTCGGTGTCGAACCCCTTCCCGTCGGGTGAGGGACTGAGCTTGAAGTAGAAGTCCGTCTTGTCGCGTGCGGCGATGTCGATCGGTGCGCCGAGCGTGCCCCGCACCTCGGCCAGCGGGAACCCCATCCGCTCCATGTGCGCGTGTATCTCGTCGCCGTCGACGTCGATCGCGACCGCACCGATCTTCTTCGGCTCGCCGTAGGTCTCCCGTCCACCGACGGTCGCCTGCTCGGTGGTCATCGGCATGAACAGCGCGTACTCGCCCTCCTGGGTTCCGTGCCGGGCGCGCACGCCGAACCAACCGGCGCCGAAGACCGGGATGCCGGTGCCCATGTTCACGGTCGCGAACCGGATCCGGGCTCGGGGCTCGGAGGGTTCGAGCGGCGGAGGCAGGACCTCCCGGATGACCTCGAGGTCGGTCTCCCAGACCGCGGTGACCGCAGTGGACCAGATCTGTGCCGACGTGGCCTCGACTTCGCGGTTGCGCTGCCCTTCCGGTGGGCGCGCACCATAGCGAACCGTCATCGTTTCCCCCGATCTCGGTGTCGTGCGATCGGTAGTCTCGCACGGTGCGCAACGTCGAGGGCAAGGTCGCGGTGGTCACCGGGGGGGCGAACGGCATCGGGCTCGCCATGGGCCGCCACTTCGCCCAGCACGAGATGAAGGTGATGCTCGCCGATATCCAGCCGGGCCCGCTCGACGAGGCGGTGGCGGGCCTCCGGGAGGAGGGCCTCACCGTCGCCGGCTGCGTGACCGACGTGACGAAGCCCGAGTCGCTCGAGCATCTCGCCGAGGAGACCGTTCGCGAGTACGGCGCCGTCCACGTCCTCTGCAACAACGCCGGCATCGGTCCTGGTGGGCAGACCCAGCTCTGGGAGTACGAGCCGAACGACTGGAGATGGTGCGTCGACGTCAACGTGCTCGGCATCGCGTGGGGGATCAAGGCGTTCGTGCCGCGCATGCTCGAGCAGGGCACCGAGGGTCACATCGTGAACACGTCGTCGGGCAACGGTGGGATCGCGCCGATGGGTGACGCGGCGATCTACGCGATGACGAAGAGCGCGGTGACCACGCTGACCGAGCTCCTCTACTACCAGCTGAAGTCCGGGGGAACGCAGCTCTCGTGCTCGGTGCTGTTCCCCGGTCCGAACTGGTTGCGGACGCAGCTCTGGGACGCGTGGAAGACGCGGCCGCCCGAGTACCAGAAGTCGGTCGAGCGGACAACGCCGTATCCGAGCTTCGAGGAGTTCGAGCAGCACATGGAGGCGGCGGGAACGCCGTTGCCGATCACGCCGCTCGAAGAGGTGGCCGGTCGCGTGCTCGACGCGATCCGTGCCGACCAGTTCTGGATCAACCCCGGCAACGACGATCCTCTCGATGCGCGCTACGCCGCGATGAAGGCCCGCCGGAACCCGGACTACTTCCGGAACTGGAACCCGAACGAGGTCGAGTGATCGACCGGCGACAAATGCAACCGGGGTTGCGTTAGAGTCGGACGATGTCCTCCGAAACTCCCCGGGTGGGCGAGCAGCGCCCGGGCGGGCGCAGCGCCCGGGTACGCGCCGACGTCCTGCGCGCCACCGCCGAGCTGCTCGCGGAGTCCGGCTACGACGGGCTCTCCATCGAAGCGGTCGCGGCCCGGGCCCGCGTGCACAAGACCACGGTGTACCGGCGGTGGCCGACCAAGGCCGAGCTCGTCGCCGACACGCTCAGCGCTCGGAGCGAGGAAGCGGTGCCGGTGCCGGACACGGGCAGCCTCGCTTCTGACCTCGCGGCGCTCGCCCGGGCCGTGGCGGCCAACATCGGCTCGGATGTCGGCGCCGCGATGACCCGCACGCTCGTGGCTGCCTCGGCGACCTCGACCGACGTCGCCGCCACGGGGGCCGAGTTCTGGGCGCGGCGGCTGAGCCTCACGGGCGCGATCGTCGAGCGGGCGGTGGCGCGTGGCGAGCTGTCTTCGGGCACCGACCCCAATCTCGTCATCGAGACGCTGATCGGCCCGCTCTACGTCCGGGTCCTCATGACCGGCGAGCCGATCGACGCCGAGCTCGCCGACCGCGTTGCCGCACTCGTGGCCGCGGGCGCGGCCTCGTGACGGGTGTGCGACGTCGGTCACACGGTGCCGGGACCAGGAGAACTGGCCTGTTGTTGTCCGGGTAGGTCGCGTACCGTCGAGATCTCACCGATGACTTCCGGGTCGCTCGAACGTCTCACGTTCACACCGCAACCGAGAACGCCCACGAGGAGATCCGCATGCTCGCCGCACTCGCACGCATCTGCTATCGCCGCCGCAGGATCGTGGTCGTGCTCTGGCTGCTCGCGTTCGTGCTCGCGATCGCGTTCGGCGGCGCCCTCAAGGGTGAGTCGGCCACCTCGGGCCGGTTGTCGAACACCGACTCCCAGGCCGCGTACGACACGCTGAAGCGCGACTTCCCCCAGCGTCATGGCGATGAGGCGCAGATCGTCTTCGCCGACGTCACGAAGAACCGCCCGGCGATCGACGCCTACCTCGCGAAGGTCGCGAAGGTGAAGGGGGTCGCCGAGGTCCAGCCGATCGAGGTCTCGCGCGGTGGTCTCGTGGCGGTCGCGCCGATCACCACGGCGTCCGGTTCGGGGACGCACCCGAAGACGACCGCGACCGAGATCAAGGACCTTGCCGCGCCGCTGGCCAAGGAAGGGGTGCAGGTCGAGTTCGCCGGCAACTGGTTCAGCGAGGGCGGCATGCCCGCGAGCGAGATCATCGGCATCGTCGCCGCGATCATCGTGCTGCTGATCGCGTTCGGTTCGGTGATCGCGATGGGTCTGCCGATCCTGACTGCGATCATCGGGATCGTCATCTCTCTCGCCGGCGTCGGGATCCTCGCCAACTTCCTGACGACCCCCGACTTCGCGCCGCAGGTGGCGGCGATGATCGGGATCGGTGTGGGGATCGACTACGCCTTGTTCATCGTCACCCGCTATCGCGAGGCCCTGCACCGCACGAGCTCACCTGAGGTGGCGGTGCTCGAGGCGATGACGACCTCCGGTCGTGCCGTGGTGTTCGCGGGCTTCACGGTGATGGTCTCCCTCCTCGGGATGCTCCTGATGGGGCTGAACTTCCTCCATGGCCTCGCGGTCGGCACCTCGCTCGCGGTCGTGATCGCCGTCACCGCCGCGATCACCCTGCTCCCGGCGATGCTCGGGTTCGTCGGCTTCACCATCGACCGGCTCAAGGTCGGGAGGCGCAAGCCCAGCACCCGCGAAGGCATGTGGCACCGCTGGGCGCGCACCGTGCAGCGCCACCCGGGTCTGATCGCGACCGCGGGGTTCACCGTGCTCATCGTCGTCGCCCTCCCGATGTTGTCGCTGCGCCTCGGGAGTGCCGACGCGAGCAACGACGCCAAGAACACCACTACCCACAAGGCCTACGACCTGATCGCGCACGGATTCGGCCCGGGCGCGAACGGCCCGATCCTGATCGTGGCCAACACCTCGAAGGCCGGCTCGGCCACCGGGCTGTCGAGGTTGATCCAGGCCCTGCGCTCGACGCCGGGAGTCGCGTCCGTCAGTGACCCCCGGCCGAACCCGGCGGGAACGGCCGCGATCGCGACACTGATCGCGAAGACCGGGCCCCAGGACGCCGCGACCGAGCAGCTGGTGCACCACCTCCGCAACGACGTCGTCCCCGCCGCCACCGCCGGCACGACGCTCGTCGTGAACCTCGGGGGCCAGACCGCGAGCGCGATCGATTTCTCCGATGTGATCGGTGCCCGGCTGCCCATCTTCATCGGTGCCGTGCTGGTGCTGAGCTTCCTGCTCCTCATGCTGGTGTTCCGCTCGGTGCTGGTGCCGCTCAAGGCGGTGTTGATGAACCTGCTCTCGATCGCGGCCGCGTACGGCGTGATCGTGGCGACGTTCCAGTGGGGCTGGGGCGGGGACATCCTCGGGGTCAGTGCCGGCCCGATCGAGGCCTGGGTGCCGATGATGCTCTTCGCGATCGTCTTCGGTCTCTCGATGGACTACGAGGTCTTCCTGATCAGCGGGATCCGTGAGCACTACGACCGCACGGGTGACAACGCGCAGGCGGTCGCCGACGGGCTCGAGTCGACGGCGCGAGTGATCACCGCCGCCGCGCTGATCATGGTGTTCGTGTTCGGCAGCTTCGTGGTGTCCGACATCCGGGCGCTCAAGCTGATCGGTCTCGGCCTTGCGGTCGCCGTTGCGATCGACGCGAGCATCGTCCGGGTGATCCTCGTGCCTGCGACGATGGAGCTGCTGGGCAAGGCGAACTGGTGGCTGCCGCGTTGGCTCGACAAGGTCCTGCCCCGCATCAACGTCGAGGGAACCACCGTCCACGACGAGGACCTCGAGCCCGAGGTCCGCGAGCCGGTGACGACGGGCGTCTGAGCGCCGCTAGTGGTCCGTGAGCCCGGGCGGGAAGCCGCCGGTGGCGATCGGTCCCCAACGGTCGATCTCGATGCGGATGATGCACTTCCCCTGCTTGCCCATCGCGTCGCGGTACTCGTCCCAGTTCGGGTGCTCGCCCGAGATGCCCCGGAAGTAGTCCACGAGCGGTTCGAGCGCCTCGGGGAGGTCCAGCACCTCGGCGCGCCCGTCGACCTGGACGTACTCGTCGCTCCAGGCATCGGACTGCACGCAGATCGACACGCGGCCGTCGCGCCGCGCGTTGTGCACCTTCGCCCGCTGCGGATACGTGGAGATGACGATCCGACCCTCGGGATCCACCCCGCACGTCACCGGGGAGAGCTGCGGCCAGCCGTTGGCGCGGTGGGTCATCAGCACGCCGCGATGACGGGTCCGGAGGAACTCGAGGAGCTCCGCCCGCTCCACGCGCCGTGCTGTCGCGACGTGGCGCGCCACGGTCAACGTACCTGACGGAAGAACGAGCGGACTTCGTCGACGAATGCCTCCGGTTGCTCGAACGCGGCGAAGTGCCCGCCCTTCTCCAGCTCGTTCCACTGCCGGATGTCGGCGAACCGGGACTCGGCCCACCGGCGCGACGGCCGGATGATCTCCTTCGGGAACATCGCGACGCCGACGGGCACCGTGACCTTTCCCAGCTTGGTGGTGAAGTCGTTGAAGCTCTCCCAGTAGAGCCGGGCCGAGGACGCGCCGGTAGCCGGCAGCCAGTAGAGCATCACGTTGTCGAGCATCTCGTCGCGGGTCAGGACGTTCTCGGGATGACCGTCGCAGTCGGTCCAGGCCCAGAACTTCTCGATGATCCACGCGGCCTGCCCGGCGGGGGAGTCGACCAGGCCGTAGCCGACGGTCTGGGGCCGGGTCGACTGCTGCGTCGAGTAGCCGGACTCCTGCTGCTGGTAGTGCGTGAGCGACGCGAGCGCGGCGAGCTCGACCTCGGTCGGCTCGCCCATGTCCCCGTCGGGGAACGCGATGACCATGTTCAGATGGATGCCGACGACGTGATTGGTGTCCTGCTGACCGATGGACGTGGTGACGCTCGCGCCCCAGTCGCCACCCTGCGCCCCGTACCGGTCGTAGCCGAGGCGGGCCATCAACGTCGACCACGCCTGTGCGATGCGCGGCGTCTTCCATCCGGGCCGGGTCGGGCGGTCGCTGAACCCGTAGCCGGGCAAGGATGGGCAGACGACGTGGAACGCGTCCGACGCGTCCCCGCCGTGTGCGACGGGATCCGTGAGCGGGCCGATCACCTTGTGGAACTCGACGACCGAGCCGGGCCAACCGTGGGTGATGACGAGTGGGAGCGCATCCGGTTCGGGGGAGCGCACGTGAAGGAAGTGGATGTCGAGCCCGTCGAGCTCGGTGCGGAACTGCGGGAACGCGTTGAGGCGCTGCTCGGTCGCCCGCCAGTCGTACTTCGTGGCCCAGTACGTGCAGAGGTCCTGCACGTACGCGCGCGGGATGCCTTGGGACCAGTCGTCGACCGTCTCGGCCTCGGGCCAACGGGTGCGGGCCAGGCGCTCCCGGAGGTCGATGAGATCCTCCTCCGGGATGTCGATGCGAAACGGCCGGATCTCGTCGGACACGCGAACCCCCTCGGTCGGCGCGGAAACCTACCGCGGCGGATCAGGCGCCGGCAGAGTCCCGGAGCAGCTCGGTGACGCGTTCACGCTCCGGGCGAGAGTGCTCACCCGAATCGTTGTTGCTACGGCTGAGCCGGCGTGGCCATCTCGGCCACGAGCCGGCGTCGGGCCGCGCGCCCGGACAGGTGGTCGACCGCATTCGCGGCGAACGTGACTTCGGCTTCGTGCAGCACCATGTCGGCGCGGAGGTACTCCTCACGATGGAGCTCGATTGCCGCGATCGCCGACGAGAGCTCGGGGAGCGGCACGGCCCGCGACCAGAGGAATCCCTGCCCGAACCGGCAGCCCAGGCGCCGCAGCGCTTCGAGCTGGGTCACGGTCTCGATCCCTTCGGCCGTGACGCTGTGCCCGAGCGCGTGCGCCATGCTGATGACCCCGGCGACGATGAGGTCGTCCTCGCGTCGCACCCCGAGACCGGCGACGAACGACTGGTCGATCTTCACGATCGAGACCGGGAGCTGGCGAAGGAACGAGAGCGACGAGTATCCGGTGCCGAAGTCGTCGAGCGCGAGGCGCACTCCGAGGGCGCGAAGCCCGAAGAGGTTCTGCTCGGCAGTCTCCTGATCGTGCATCGCCGCGCTCTCGGTGACCTCGAGCGTCAACCACTCGGGATCAATGCCGGTGCGTGTGATCACGTCCGCGACCTGTGCGCAGAGACGCTTGTCGACCACCTGCATCCCGGAGATGTTCACGCTCACCCTGACCGGTTGCTCGAGATCCATCCAAGCGGCCGCATCCCGGCACGCAGTTTCAAGCACGTGGAGCCCGATCTCGCGGATCAACCCGGTCGACTCGGCCACGCTCATGAACGCGCCGGGCAGGAGCAGCCCGCGCGTCGGGTGGCGCCAGCGCACCAGGGCTTCGACGCCCCGGACCTCTGCGTCATCGAGCCGGACGATGGGTTGGTACCAGACCTCGAACTCCTGGTTCGTGACCGCCCGGCGCAGGTCGGTCTGAATCTGCACCCGCTCCTGAACCTCGGCCTCGTTGTGGTGGTCGAACACCGCGATGCCGTCCCGCCCGTTCTGCTTGGCCCGGTACATGGCGATCCCGGCGCCTCGGACCAGCTCCGTCGGCTCCGACGGCGGGCTCATCGCGATGCCCACCGAAACCGTCACCACGAACTCGGAATTGCCGACGTGGAGTGGCGCCTGGAGCGAGGCGCGCAGGCGTTCGGCGATGGTGACTGCTTCGTCGATGTCGGCGACGACCTCGCTCAGCACCAGGAACTCGTCACCTCCGGAACGCGCGACGGTGTCCCCGCTCCGAGCCGCCTCCCGGAGCCGCCGCGCGATCTCGACGAGGGCTTCGTCGCCGGCGGCGTGGCCGAGCGAGTCGTTGATGTCCTTGAAGTTGTCGACGTTGAGGGAGAGCACCGCCGTCGGGCGCCGGCTCCCGTGCTCGAGATGGCGCGCCAGGCGGTCGGTCAGCAACCTCCGGTTCGGGAGGCCGGTGAGCGCGTCGTGCAGCGTGATGCGTCGAAGCTCCGCCTCGTCGTGCTTGCGCTCGGTGATGTCGGTCACCATGTGCAGGATGCCGATCGTGGCCTCGTGGCCCAGGCCCGCGGCGTCGGCAAGCGGCGCCGAGCTCACGAGCACCCATCGGGCCATGCCGTCGGGCCGAACGAGCTCGGTCTCGTAGCGTCGGATTTCGCCTTGCCCGCTCATGCCGTCGTTGGCCTCAACCACCGGTTGTTCCTCGGCGTTCACGAAGTCGAACCGCGATCCGGCTTCGAGCATCTCGAGGTTGGTGCCGAGGATGGCGGCCATGCGTGGGTTCGCGAAGACCGTGCGGCCGGCCTCGTCGGTGACCCAGATGCCCTCCTGCGCGGTATCGAGGATCGACCGGTGACGAGCCTCACTGGCCGCGAGCGAGTGGGTCGCGACGTGCTCCTCGGTGACGTCGCGCATGTTTCCGACGATGTAGCCGACGTCGGGATCGTCGATGAGGTTGGTCGCAATCTCCTCGATCCAGCGGACGTCCCCTCCGAGGTCGGTGGCGCGATAGCGCGTCCGCACCGCATCGTCGAGCTTCTCCATGCCGAGGAACTCCCGGGTGACCCGTTCTCGATCGTCGGGGTGGACGATGGTGAGCCCGTTCCGTCCGATGAAGCTCTCGGCGCTGATGCCGAAGAGATCGTCGCAGTTCGGGCTCACCCATGCGATCGTCCCGTCCGGCTCGAAGAACATGGTGAGGTCGTGGGAGCGGCGGAGAATCGCGCTCTGTTGCGCCCGGGCCGCGCGCAGCGCGTCCAGCGAGTCGATGCGCTCAGTGACGTCGCGCACGTTGGCGACGAAGCCGCGAACCGCCGAGTGCCCGAGCAGGTTCTGCACGCTGATGTCGACCCAGCGCAGCTCGCCGCCGAGCGTTCGCATGCGCGCGGTGAACGTGCTCTTGCTCGCGTACTCGTCCAGCGCGGCGATCGCGAGCTCGAGCTCCTCGAAGCCCCGGGCCGCGAAGAGCTCGCGACCGGACTGGCCGAGGAGATCCTCGGGCGCGTACCCGAAACAATGGGTGACCGACGGGGTGACGTAGGTGATGATGCCGCGAGCGTCGGTGACGAGTCCGACGTCGGCCGCGTTTTCGAACAGGACGCGAAAGCGTTGCTCGCTCGTGACCAGGTCGAGGAGCGTCGAGTCGGAATCGAGCCGGGGGCGCAATCCTCGTCCCTCGGCCATCTCCTACGGTTCGGCACCTCGACCCTGCTACCTGAGCAAATGGCGCAAACGGGCAGGACCTCTGGACTCAGGCGGGCTCCGGGGGCACGCTCGGGCCCCGGGCGAGGATCTCGGTCGCGGCGATCGCGACCAGTGCCAGGATCGTGACGACGAGCACCGTGACCGGCTTGGGGTGGTTCCAGACGACGAGCACGAGCGCCGCGATGCCGATGATCACGACCCGGATCGCGTTCCGGGAGCGTGCGACCCAACCCGCGAAGCCGGCGGTGGCGAGCTGGCGGTCTTCGCCGCCGCGAACCATGGACCGCAGGCGGGTCGCGCCGGCCGACGGACCCGACAGCCATGCTCCGATGGCGATGATGATGCCGAGCACGAACCCGCTGCGGGCCGAGAGCCGGAGGAAGCTGAGGAGCTGGTCGTAGGCCGCGCCCGCCGCGGCCTGGGTGAGCGTGGCCGTCGTGACCGCATCCAGGTAGAAGCTCCGGCCGACGTTGAACGCGGTGAGGATCACCAGCATCCCGACCGAGAACCCGAGCCCTGCGTGGAGCACGGTCTTGCGCCGGTTGCGGGAGAGCGCGATCGCCGCCGCAAACAGGAGCAGCGTGAGCACCGGAAGCACGACGGCCAGCTTCTGGAGGAGATCGGTCGCGGACTGCGCCGACTTCAGGTCCTCCGACTGGAAGAGCACGAACCGCGGGCTGACGCGTTTTGCGTCGGCACCGGAGAAGACGTCGACGCCGATGCCCTCGAGTCGCTTCCTGACCCGATCGACCGCAGGACCGAGGTTGACCGCGACCTCGCCGTTCTTCGTGGAGATCGCGCGAGCGCCGTTGCCGGTGAGCACATTCACGACCTGCGTGTGGGCGCGGCGGTTGGCACGCTCCCAGAGCGTCTGGAACTGCGCCGAGCTCAGGACCTTGACCGCGAGCCGGTTGACCACGGTCTCGAGCGAGGTCGCGACCGCGGGTGCGATGAATGCGGCTCGCGGTGGGAGCGCCGCCTTGACCTTCGCCTCGACGTTCTTCTGCGAGACGAGCGCGGTGGTGATCTCCTTGGCCGCAGAGTCGATGATCGCCTGGTTCTTGGCGAGGGGGGCAACCGTGGAGACGTACTGGTCACTGTCGAGCAGGATGTTCTTGGTCCAGACCGAGATCACGGAGAGCGGCGCGAGGACGCACGCGGCGATGAGCAGGAGAGCGACGACGGTGCGTCGACCGCGCCCGTACGGCCGGGTTGGTTTCGCCGGTACTGACGTCGTCGCCATGTCGTGCTCTCCTGCTCGTCGCGTCGATCAGCGTCGGCTCAGCCGATCGCTTTCGCTTTGAGCTTCTGGAACTCGGCGTCGTCGATGATCCCGCGCTCCTTCAGGTCGGCGATCCGGGCGAGCTCGTCGGCCGTGCTTCCCGACGTGCCGGCGGCGGACTGGATGTACGCGCGGGCCGCGGCATCCTGTGCCTGAGCCGCTTCGACTGCGTGCTCGTGCATCTTGTGGCCCCGGGCGATGAGGTAGACGAAGACTCCGAAGTACGGGATCACGATGATGAAGATCACCCAGATCGCCTTCGCGAAGCCACCGAGGTCGTGGCTGCGGAAGATGTCCGCGAACACGGTGATGAGCAGCCAGATCCAGATGAAGAACAAGAAGAACCAGAGCATCGACCACAGCACTTGCCCGGTTCCGAAGTCACTTGCGATCACGTGCACTCCCTTGATTGATTCGGTGGTTGCACGGGTCAGTATCTGCTGGCCCGACCGGTCCGCGCATCATCCGCGTGGGGTGATCCTGTTGGCCCCGAACGCGGTGTCGGGGCGGGTCAGCCCGCCCCACCCGGCACGATGCGCCGGATCTCGAGCATCGTCGACTGACGGGTCCCCCAGCGGACGCCAAGGCGGTAGACCACCACGATGACGGCCGCGGTCCCCATGACCCAGGGACCGATTCGCCGGCCGTGCTCGACCTCCTCGTCGAGCTCACCCGTTGCCTCGCGCAGCTTCGCCTCGATGTCGGCCTTGGTGATCTTGCCTCTGGGTTCAGGGGCACGGACGCTACGGGGGCTCATGGCGGCAGATTCTGACAGAGGCGCGAGACTCGCGCCGTGAACGACTCGGCGTGTTGCGGACCGTCTCGCGCGCCTGCGGCCTCGGTCCCGAGCGCCGGGACGCTGCCGGTGACCCGCCGTGCCGGGCCGGACACCGATCGAATGGTGGCCCTCGCCGGCGGCACCTTTCTCATGGGAACCTCGGCGACCGACGGCTCTCCGGCCGACGGCGAAGGGCCCGTGCACGACGTGACGCTCCGACCCTTCCGGATCGACACCGTCGCGGTGACGAACGCGCGGTTCGGCGCGTTCATCGCGGGGACCGGCTACGTGACCGCCGCGGAGAGCTTCGGATGGTCCTTCGTGTTCGGCGGGCTGCTTCCGGACGACTTCCCCGACACGGCCGGTGTCGTCGCCGCGCCATGGTGGCGCCAGGTGTTCGGCGCGGATTGGGCGCATCCCGAAGGGCCCCACTCGGGCCTCGAAGGGCGCGAGGAGCATCCGGTCGTGCACGTGTCCTGGGACGACGCTCAGGCTTACTGCGCGTGGGCGGGCACCCGGCTCCCGACCGAGGCGGAGTGGGAGTACGCCGCCCGCGGCGGGCTCGAGCAGCAACACTTCCCATGGGGCGCCGAGCTCGAACCGGGTGGCGCGCATCGCATGAACGTCTGGCAAGGGCGCTTTCCCGCCGAGAACAGCGAAGCCGACGGTTGGTACGGCACGGCGCCGGTGGACGCCTACCCGCCGAACGGCTACGGGTTGTACAACACCACGGGCAACGTGTGGGAGTGGTGCTCGGACTGGTTCGCGCCCGAGTTCTACGGATCGAGCCCGCATGATGATCCGGTCGGTCCAAGCTCCGGAACGCATCGCGTGATGCGCGGCGGGTCGTATCTCTGCCACGACTCGTACTGCAATCGCTACCGGGTCGATGCGCGCAGCGGGAACACTCCCGATGCATCGACCGGGAACCTCGGCTTCCGTTGCGCCAGCGGTGGTCAGCCGGGCGAGTAGCCGTACGGACAGTGCCGGCAGCCGCTCTCGCAGCACGTCCCGTTGGCGGTGAGCGTCGCCGAGGTGAAGGCGAAGAACCCGGTCTCCGGGTCGAGGTACCCGGGTTCACCGGCCGCGATCGCGGCCCGGTGGGCCCGGTCGATCGCGTCGTCGCGCGCGGCCGGATCCTTCATCCGTCGATGAAGTCGAGCTCCATGCGGGCAGCCCGCAGGCCGTAGACGAACGCGTTCGGCATCTCCTCCAGGGTCCCCGGCACGAGTCGCAGCCCGCCGACGCGTCGCACGAGCTCCTCCAGGAAGATCCGGATCTCGAGTCGTGCGAGCGACGCACCGAGACAGAAGTGGGTGCCGAAGCCGAACGCGAGGTGGCGGTTCGGGTAGCGGGTGAGATCGAGGCGATCGGGTTCGGAGAAGTGCGCAGGGTCACGGTTCGCCGACGAGTACATCAGCACGATCTGATCGCCGGCGCGCACCGTGCCACCCCCGATCTCGACGTCCTGGGTTGCGACACGACACATGTTGTGGATCGGTGTCACGAACCGGATGAGCTCCTCGGTCGCGATCTCGAGGTCGATGCCGCCGCGCAGGAGCTCCCACTGGTCCGGGAAGCGCACGAAGCTGAGCAGCGCTCTGGCGATCACCGTGCGGGTCGTCTCCGCGCCGCCGTCGAGGAGGAGGAGTGAGTCGGCGATCGCCGTGTCCACCCCCATCGGGCAGCCGTCGATCTCGGCCTGGGTCCATGCGGTCATGACGTCGTCCGCCGGGCACGCCGACTTGGCGGCGTGCAGGTCCGACGACGCCTGGGCGAACTCCATGGCCGCGATGATCCCGTCGTCCACGTGGTAGCGGGGCCCGCCGCCGAGCGTGATCGTGCGCTCGGACCAGCTCTGCAGGTCGGGCCAGGCCTCCGGCTCGAAGCCGAGCAGCTTGCCGATCATCATGGCGGGGAGCGGAGCCGCGAGATCGCCGATGATCTCGGCGCGCCCACCGTTGGCCGCGACCCCGTCGAAGAGGCCGCGGACGGTCGCCCGCACCTCGTGCTCCCAGTTGCCGACGGCGCGGGGGGTGAACCGGCGGGCCACGACGTTTCGCCGGGCGCGGTGCTCGGGGTCGTCGAGGCCGATGATCGACGGGTCGGCCGGGATGTTCGGCCGGTAGCCCCCCTTGTTCGTGTCCGAGTTGATGAACAGCTCGGCGTGCTTCTCGATGAACTCGACGTCGTCGTAGCGCGACACGCCCCAGAGCTCGTTCGTGGCGTCCCAGTACAACGGCTGGTTCTCCCGCAGCCAGGCGTACGTCGTGTAGGGGTCGTTGGCGTAGAAGTCCCCGTCGAGGAGGTCGAGATCCATCGCCGGATCGTAGAAGGTCAAGAGGGCCCGAAATGCGCCGATACCAGGGCGGTGACGGACGACGGGGCCTCGGCCCGCTTCGCCGGGCGGCTGTCGGCCCAGCTCTACCTGCTCTCGGGTGGGATGCTGCTGCTCGCCGTCCTCCTCCTCCCGGCACCGCCGCAGTCGGACCGCGCGGCGCTGGTCGGGGTGGCGGTCCTGGCCCTGGTCGCCGGCTGCATCATCAGGGCGCTGCCGTGGCACCGGTGGCCGGCGCGGGCGTCGCTGCTCCTGCTGGTCCCGACGTTCGTGCTCATCGGGTTGAACAACGCGGTCGAGGGAGTGGACGGGTACCGGTACGCGCCGTTCTTCTTCATCACCTTCGCGTGGATCGGCCTGACCCAGCGCCGATGGACCTCGGTCGCGGTGGTTCCGCTCGCGGCCGCGGCGTACCTGATCCCACTCGCGGCATCAGGTCAGTGGAGCTCGCTGACGGTGACCTCGGCGCTGTACGTGCTGCCCGCCTGCGTCCTGCTCGGTGAAGCAGTGGCCTGGGTATCGGAGCAGCTGCACCGATCGCAGGCGTCCGAGCGCGAACGCGAGATCAGCATGCGCAAGCTGTTCTCGGAGAACCCCCAACCGATGTGGGTGTTCGATCGCGGGGATCTTCACTTCTTGGAGGTCAACGACGCTGCCATCGAGCACTACGGGTACACGCGCGACGAGTTCCTCGCGATGAGCATCGTCGACATACGACCAACCGAATACCTCCCGATGCTGCTCCGCGAGCTCGCGAACCAGACGGATCTGTCGCACAACGGGACCCGGCGGCATCGCATCAAGGATGGCCGTGTCATCGACGTCCAGGCGACGTCGCACCACCTCATGTTCGACGGGGTCCAGGCGGTGCTCGTCGCGATCCAGGACGTCACCGAACGCAACCGGCTCGAAGATCAGCTCCGATACCGCGCGTTCCATGACGCCCTGACCCAGCTCGCCAACCGTTCGCTGTTCGCCGACCGGGTCGAGCACGCGATCGCCCGCCAGGCGCGCGCGGAGTGCTCGATCGCGGTCGTCGTGCTCGATCTCGACGGCTTCAAGACCATCAATGACAGCCTCGGCCACACCGCGGGTGACCAGCTGCTCGTCGCCGCGGCCCAGCGGCTCACGAACCAGCTCCGGCCGGGCGATACGGCGGCCCGCCTGGGAGGCGACGAGTTCGCGATCCTGCTCGAGGACATCACCTCGCTCGACGAGGTCGCAGCGCTCGCCGAGCGGCTCCTCGAGGTCTTTCGCGCTCCCTTCGCGGTCGCCGGCAAGCAGCTATTGGTCACCGGGAGCCTGGGCGTGGCGCTCAATCGCCCGGGGGACGGCGCGGAGGAGCTCGTCCGCAACGCCGACATGGCGATGTACCTGGCCAAGGGCGACGGGAAGGCGTGCTTCCGCATCTACGAGCCCGAGATGCACGATGCCGCACTCGCGCGCCTCGATCTCGAAGGCGAGCTCCGCGAGGCGCTCACCGCGGCGCAGTTCGTCGTCCACTACCAGCCCACCGTGCGGCTCGAGACCGGTGTGGTCTGCGGCTTCGAAGCGCTGGTCCGTTGGGAGCATCCCGACCGCGGCCTGTTGGCCCCGGCCGAGTTCATCCCGATCGCGGAGGAGACCGGGCTCATCGTGGAGCTCGGACGGTGGGTGCTCAAGCAGGCGTGCGAACAGGCCCGCATCTGGCAGCAGGCGAATCCCGAGGTCGAGCTTGGCATCGCGGTGAACCTCTCGCCGCGCCAGTTCCGAGACCCGCGCCTCATCGACGATGTCGCCGCGGCGCTCGTCGGTACCGGCTTGGACGCGCACGCGCTGACGCTCGAGATCACCGAGAGCGTCCTGCTCGACGACCGCGAGGCCGCAGTCGCCTGCCTCTACCGGCTGAAGGCGCTCGGTGTGCGGGTCGCGCTCGACGACTTCGGCACCGGGTACTCGTCGCTCGGCCGCTTGCGCGAGCTTCCGATCGACATCCTCAAGATCGACAAGGCGTTCATCGACGCCGTGGCTACGGACGCGGAGTCGAGTGGTCTCGTCGAGGCGATCTTGCGCATGGCCGAGACGCTCGCGCTCGATACGATCGCGGAAGGGGTGGAGGAGCTCGACCAAGCCGACCATCTGCAGGCGCTCGGCTCGCAGCTCGTGCAGGGCTATCTCTTCTCCCGTCCGCTGCCCGCGTCCGAGATCCCTGACTTCCTACGCGATCGTGGGCACCCGTTCGACGTCGTGCGTCGCTAGCCCGTCGATGAGGTAGTCGAAGCCGTCGCTGACCAGTGCGGCCAGATCGCCCCCGGTCTCGAGCCATTCGTGCAGCGCGGCGCGCAAACACGCCATCGACGCACCAGAGACCAGCCGGAGCTCGAGCGCGGATGCCCCGCTCCCTCGCTGGAGGTCGCGCTCGCGCAGCACGGCAGTCACGGCTTCTTCCCAGCTCTGCTGGCGCTCGAACTTGTGGGAGCGCAGGCTGGAGCTGCCGTCGAAGATCCGCGAACGAAGCATCAGGCGCTCACGGTCTTGCGCGTACTCGTCGGTGGTGGAGAGGAAGGCAGCCTGGACGGCGCGCAGCGGCAGCTCGTCGGCCGGCCGGCGCCGGAGCTCGGCGAGGAGCTCCTCGAGCCGCTCGTCGCCGTCGGCGAAGAGCACGTCCTCCTTGGCGCCGTAGTACCGGAAGAACGTCCGTTGGGAGACGTCGCACGCCTCGACGATCTCGTCGACGGTGGTGCCGTCGAATCCCTTCTCGGCGAAGAGCTTCAGGGCGGCGGATTCGAGCGCCTGGCGCGTCTTCTCCTTCTTGCGTTCCCGCAGGCCCATCGTCCGAAGATCTGCCTCGGCCGAAGGTTGCGAGGCGCCGAGGTCGGGCGGTCGGGGGTGGTTCGTCACCGTTGCAGTCTGGCAGGATCTAACGATTGGCGCAACCTGGCGAAAGGCAGTTACTGTCATGAGGTGCCCACACCTGCAGAGTTCCCGCCCGCCATCCCGGCCGCACCCGAGCTGAGCGACGACGACCACCCCGCCTACGCACGGCGTTGGTGGACGCTCGCGGTGCTGTGCCTCAGCCTCCTGATCGTCTTCGTGGGCAACTCGAGCCTCAACGTCGCGCTGCCGACCCTCTCGCGCGACCTGCACGCGACCACCTCGCAGCTGCAGTGGGTCGTCGCTGCTTACTCGCTCGTCTTCGCCGGCCTGCTGTTCTCGACCGGCGCGTTGGGCGACCGGTTCGGGCGCAAGGGCGCGTTGCAGCTCGGGCTCGTCGGCTTCCTCGTCGGTGCCGCGCTGGCGTCCGAGTCCACGCAGATGTGGCAGCTCATCTCGTGCCGCGCCGTGATGGGCGCGTCCGCCGCGCTGATCATGCCGTCGACGCTGTCGATCCTCGTGAACGTCTTCCCACCGCACGAGCGGTCCAAGGCAATCGCGATCTGGGCGGCCACGACCGGTGCCGCGGGTGCGATCGGACCGGTGGCGAGCGGCTTCCTGCTCGGTCACTTCTGGTACGGATCGGTGTTCCTCGTCAACGTCCCGATCATCACGCTCGCGTTGATCGCCGGTTGGTTCCTCGTGCCCAAGTCGCGTGACCCGGAGCAGGGCAAGCTCGATCCGCTCGGAGCGATCCTGTCGATCATCGGGATCTCGTCCCTCGTCTACGGCCTGATCCAGGCGCCCGACAAAGGATGGGGGAGCACGCAGACGCTCGGTGCGTTCGCGATCGCGGCGGTGGTGCTCGCGCTGTTCGTCGCGTGGGAGCTGAGGGTCGACGAGCCGATGCTCGACATGCGCTTCTTCCGGAACCCTGCGTTCAGCACCGGGACCGGCGGGATGATCCTCGTGTTCCTCGCGATGTTCGGCGTGATGTTCCTCGTCACGCAGTACTTCCAGCTCGTCCTCGGGTACAGCCCGCTGTCCTCGGCATTGCGCATGTTGCCGATGGCCCCGATCATGATCATCGTTGCGCCGATGACGCCGCGATTGTCGAGGAAGTTCGGTGCGCACCGGGTGGTCGCCCTCGGCATGGTGTTCGTGACGATCGGGCTGTTGATGTTCCGCGCGCTCGGTCTGCACACGCCGTACCTCTACGTGCTCGCGTCGTTCATCCCGCTCGTGAGCGGCATCGCGCTCACGATGTCGCCGATGACGGCGGCGATCATGGGCGCGGTTCCGGCCCGCCGGGCGGGTGCGGGCTCCGCGATGAACGACGCCACCCGGGAGCTCGGCGCGGCGCTCGGGGTCGCGGTGCTCGGCAGCGTCGCGGCATCCCACTACGCGAGCGGCGTGAGCAAGCTGGTCGGCGCGCTTCCGGCGGCCCAGCGCGCGGCGGCGGAGACGTCGCTCGCCGGCGCCTTGGAGACCGCGAGCAGGCTCCCGGCGGCCGCCGGCCACGCGTTGACGGTCGGATCGCAGGAGGCGTACATCGGAGGCGTCCACCTGGCAGTCACGGTGGGCGCGGTCCTCGCCGCGATGTCCGCGGTCATCGTGTACCGCTACCTGCCGCGGAACCTGGGCTCTGAAGGTGCCATGCACGGCCCGATCGAGTCGATGGAGGACGCGGCCGAGCTCGGCATCGGCGGGACGCTCCCGATCTTCGCCGATACGTCGGACGCCGCCGACGAGGCACGCGATTCGGAATCCGTCCCCGGCCGGTGACGGCACCCGCTCCCGTCCCCGGAGCCGCCGCACCGGCTGTTGCAACCCGTCCCGCGCTCGACGCGCCCGACCCGCGCCGCTGGTTCACGCTGGCCATCGTCGTCCTCGCGGTGCTCATCGTCGCACTCGACACGACGGTCCTCAACGTTGCCATCCCGACGATCCTGCGCGACCTCCACACGACACTGCCCAGCCTCCAATGGGTGATCACCGGGTACTCGTTGACCTTCGCGAGCCTGTTGATCATCGGCGGACGCCTCGCGGATCTCTTCGGCGCTCGCCGCATGTTCATCATCGGTGCGGCGCTCTTCGCCGTGGGCTCGTTGCTCGCGTCACTGGCCCAGTCGGTCCCCGTGCTCATCTTCGGCGAAGCGATCATCGAGGGGGTCGGCGCGTCGCTGATGATGCCGGCGACCCTTGGCATCCTCTCCTCGACGTTCCATGGCCACGAGCGTGCGACCGCATTCGCGATCTGGGGCGCGACCGCGGGAGCCGCGGTCGCGCTCGGCCCGTTGATCGGTGGCTTCCTCACCACGAACTACTCGTGGCGTTGGTCGTTCCGGATCAACCTCATCGTGATTCCGGTCGCGATCATCGGAGCGCTGCTCGTCATGCGCCGAAGTCCGAGCGCATCCGAACGCGAGCGGATCGACGTTCCGGGTGCGCTCCTCGTCGCGACCGGGATGTTCATGCTCGTCTTCAGCCTGAGCGAGAGCGCGCGGTACGGCTGGTGGCGGCCGCTCGAGGACTTCACGGTCGGCGGTGCCCGGGTCTGGCCGACGAGCCGGGGGATCTCGATCGTGCCCGTCACGATCGTGCTCGCGATCATCCTGCTCGCAGCCTTCTACGCGATCGAGCGCCGCAAGGAGCGGCGCCGCGCGGATCCGCTGTTCGAGTTCGGGCTCCTGCGCTACCTCAGCTTCCGGTACGGCCTGCTCACGATCATGGTGCTCGCCCTGGGTCAGCTCGGGTTTCTCTTCGTCCTTCCCGTGTTCCTCCAGGACGGGTTGCACCTCTCGGCCGTGGTCAACGGCTTGTGGCTGTTGCCGTCGGGCATCTCGATCATCGTGGGCACCCAGATCGGCGCGTATCTCGCACGGCGGATCTCGGTGACGTCGGTGGTCCGGATCGGGTTGGTGCTCGAAGCCCTCGGCCTGGTCTGCATGGTCCTGGCCGTGTCGCCGCACCTGACGTTCTGGTCGCTGCTCCCCGGACTCGTGCTGTTCGGCATCGGGATCGGCTTCGCCGGCTCGCAGCTGACGAACGTGATCCTCTCGCAGATCCCGAACGACCGGGCCGGCGCAGCAAGCGGGGCCAACACCACCATCCGCCAGCTTGGCGCGGCGCTCGGCATCGCGACCATCGGCGGGCTCCTCACGAGCACCACGATCTCGCACGCGGTCTCGAGCCTGCGCAGCTCCGGGCTTCCGCCGGCGCTGAAGACCAGCGCGGAGACCGGCCTCCACGCCAACGGTGTGAACTTCTCCGCGCCTCGTGGCACCTCGGTCGCCGACATCGTCGAGCTGCGCCACCTCCTGGAGCACGCAGTGGCGGCCGGAACGCGCAACGCGCTGCTCTTCGCGACGGTCGTGGTGACGATCGGCGCATTCGTGTCGTTGCTGATCCCGAAGATTCGGGTGCCGTTGCGCCCGGACGAGGAAGAGGCGCTGGAACGGATCGAGGCGATGGGCAACCTCAGCGGGGCAACGCTGGAGCCCACAGCCGCCGAGTGGCACGGCTGACCTGTCGGTTCGAGCGCTGTGCCACGATGGCGCCCGCCCTCGGCCGCCCGCCGACCGAGGGCCGGCAGTCGGCCGAGGGGGATCCTCGAGAGGAGGTGGCATGGCGGTCTCGTACGTCGCGCTGCTCCGCGGCATCAACGTGGGCGGGAAGAACAAGCTCCCGATGGCCGATCTTCGAGAGCTCGTCACGGCGCTCGGCCACGAGGATGTCGTCACCTACATCCAGAGCGGGAACATCGTGTTCAGAAGCACGCTGAAGCCGGCGAAGGTCGCGACCGACATCGCCGCCGGGATCGCGAAGGGGTTCGGCTTGCGGGTGCCCGTCATCGTGCGGACGCGCGCCGAGCTGGCCCAGGTCGCGAAGAACAACCCGTACCTCGCGCCCGGCGCCGATGTGGCGAAGCTCCACGTGACGTTCCTCGCCGACGAGCCGGCTGCGGCGTCGATCGCGACGCTCGATCCCGAGCGCTGCTCGCCCGACGAGTTCATCGTCAAGGGGAAGGAGATCTTCATGCTCCTGCCCAACGGGATGGGGCGGACGAAGCTGACGATCGACTACTTCGAGAAGCGGCTCGGAACGCAGGGCACGGCGCGGAACTGGAACACCGTGAACAAGCTGCTCGACCTGATGACTCGCTGAGAGGGGCCCGGCGTGAGTGCGACGCACGACAAGCTCGACCGAGGGACGATCCTCGCGCTCGTCGCGATGGCGCTCGGCGTGTTCGTGATCGCCAACGACTTCACCGCGTTGAGCGTCGCCATCCCGCGGGTCGAGAAGGATCTCGGCACCGACCTCACGACCGCGCAGTGGGTGATCAACGGGTACGCCCTGGTGTTCGGCGTGCTGATCGTGACCGGCGGGAAGCTGGCCGACCTGTTCGGCCGCAAGCGCATCTTCATGATCGGCAGTGCGATCTTCGCGGCGTTCTCCGTGCTCGGCGGGTTCTCGCCCAACGTCGAGGTGCTGATTGGCTGCCGGATGGCGATGGGCATCGGGGGCGCCATGATGTGGCCCGCCGTCCTCGGCATGACCTACGCGATCGTTCCCGACAGCCGGGCCGGTCTCGCCGGTGGGTTGATTCTCGGCGTCGCCGGCTTCGGGAACGCGGTCGGGCCGATGATCGGTGGGCTCCTGACCGACGAGCTCAGCTGGCGCTGGGTGTTCTTCGTCAACCTGCCGATCGCACTGTTCGCCATGTACGTGACCCAACGTGAGGTGACCGAGGCCCAGGTCGCGGTGAGCGACCGCCGACTCGACTACCCGGGCGTCGCCACGCTGACCCTGGGAGTCGTGTCGCTGCTTCTCGCGCTCGACAACGGTTCCGATGTCGGGTTCACGGACCCCGCGATCCTGGCGCTGTTCGGGTTCGGAGCGGTGATGCTCGCGGCCTTCGCGATGGTCGAGTCCCGCCAAGGTGATCATGCGCTCGTGCCGCGCGACGTGCTGAAGAACCGCATCTTCACCGCGGCGAGTGTCTCGGTGCTGCTCATGTCCGCGATCTTCTTCTCGGCGCTGCTGTACCTCCCGCAGTTCTTCACCGCGGTGTTGGGCTACTCGGCGCTGGAGTCGGGCGCCGGGCTCCTGCCGATGATGGGCGTGTTCGCCGCGACTTCGTTCATCGCGGGATCGCTCTACGAGCGGCTCGGCGCCAAGCTCATCGTCTCCGTCGGAGCCGGGTTCCTCGGCGCGGGAATGCTCATCCTGTCGTTCCTCGACGTCGATTCCAGCTACGCATCGCTGGTGCCGGGAATGCTCGTGCTGGGGATCGGGGTGGGTCTCTTCTACTCGTCGGTCACGACGTCGGCGGTCACGGCGCTCGACCCGTCGCGCGCGAGCCTGGCCGGAGGCATCGTCTACATGTGCCAGATCGCCGGTGGCGCGATCGGCCTCGGACTGAACACCGCGATCGTGGTGGCGTCGGGGACGTCGAAGGCCGATCTGACGACCGGCATCGGGAACGCGTTCAAGGTCGATGCCGCCCTCGCCGCCGTCGGGCTCGTCGTGGCGTTGCTGTTCGTGGGCGGCACCCTGTCTCGCGAGACCCGCCTCCAGCTGCGGGGACACCACCGCGCCCACGCCTGAGTGATCCGTTCTCCGGCCCGGAGCGAATCGTGGTCATTGACGACCACGAGGAGGTTCGGCGATGGGAGCCGACGTCAACATCAAGACCATCGAGGGTGTGTACGACGCGTTCTCGCGCGGTGATGTCGCCGCCATCCAGGACGTCGTGACCGACGACGTCGACTGGGCGTCGGAAGCCGCGTCGAGCGCGGCGCCCTGGTACGGGCAGCATCGCGGCAAGGCGGGGGTGGGGGAGTTCTTCGAGGCGTTCGGGTCCACGATGGAGGTCGAGGAGTTCACTCCGATCGCCTTCGCGGCCAACGACACCGACGTGCTCACCGTCGTGAGGTTCAGGGTCAAGGGTCGGGCCACCGGTCGCACCGCCGCGATGGATCTGCACCACCACTTCAAGTTCCGCGACGGCAAGATCGCCTACTACCGCGGGACCGAGGACACCGCCCAGACCGAGGCGGTCGTGCACGGCTGAACCCGTTCCTGAGCGGTTCCTACCTTCGTCGCAGTCCGCGCCCACCCGGCGTCGGAGTGACCATCTTCGACGTCGCGGCACCCGCCGGCTCGAGCACCTCCGCCGCCGGCTGACCGCGGCCGGTCCATCCCGAGGTTGAGGCCCGGCCGGCATGGGTAGTGCTGTAGGTCTATGGAGTCCTTCGATCGGCGGTCGCCCGCGCCCGAGCTCGGAGATCCGCAGACGCTCGTGTCGATCCTCGACGACCTCGATGAGCAGGGATACTGCGGCCAGTTCGGAGTGCGCGAGGACGCGACCGTCAGCTGTCTCACGTGTCGGCGGACCTATCCCGCCGGAGAGCTTCGGGTCGAGACGCTGCGCCGGCTCGAGGGCGCCTCGGATCCTGACGACATGCTCGTCGTTGCCCCGGTGGTGTGCCCGCGCTGCGAGGCGCAGGGCTCGCTGGTCCTGAACTACGGACCCGAGGCCAGCCCCGAGGAGTCGCTCGTCCTGCTCGCGCTCGCCGAGCCACGCTGATCGGACCGTTCGGCCCCAGGGTGCTGCCGGCGGAATTTGCACCGGATCGTGAGGGTTGGTTCGATGGCGAGCGGGACAGACTTCTTGCCGGCAGGTTCCAACGTTGGTACCCGGAGGTCACGATGGCATCATCGAGCGCGGGCTTGCACGAGCCGGCGGACGAGCTCCAACCCGAGACGATCGATCAGCACCGCGCGCTCGTCTCGATCATGGAGGAGCTCGAGGCGGTCGACTGGTACCACCAGCGCGCCGACGCGACCACCGATCCCGATCTCGCGGCGGTCCTCGTGCACAACCGTGACGAGGAGAAGGAACATGCAGCGATGACGCTGGAGTGGCTGCGCCGCCATGACGCGGTGCTCGACCGCCACCTCCGCACGTACCTCTTCACCGAGGGCTCGATCATCAAGGTCGAGCACGAGGCGGAGCACGAAGCTGAGGGTGGATCGGCCGGCACGTCACTCGGGATCGGAAGCCTGAAGGGGGAGGGCACCCTGTGAACCACCTGTTCCGTGAGCTCGCGCCGGTCACCGAAGCCGGATGGGCGGCGATCGACGAGGAATCCGGTTCGACGTTGCGCACGTACCTCGCCGGTCGCAAGCTGGTGGACTTCTCCGGCCCCAACGGCTGGGAGCAGTCGGCGGTCGATCTGGGCCGCGTGGAGACGGTCAACTCCCCCCACGCCGATGTTGGCGCCGCGGTGCGCAAGGTCCAGCCTCTCGTCGAGCTGCGCACCGACTTCACGGTGTCACGGGCCGAGCTGGATGCCATCGAGCGGGGGAGCCCGTCGCCCGATCTCGATCCCGTGCGCAATGCCGCGGTGCGACTGGCCGAGGCCGAGGACAAGGCCATCTTCCACGGCTTCGCGGCCGCGGGGATCCACGGCATGAGCGAGGCTTCCGAGCACTCGGCGGTGGCGATCCCCGAGAACTACGAGGACTACCCGAGCGCGGTCGCGAAGGCCGTCGCGCGGTTGCGCGCAAGTGGAGTCGACGGTCCGTACGCGATCGCGCTCGGTCCGCGCTGCTACACCGGGGTCGTCGAGACGACCCAGGGTGGCTACCCGGTGCTCAACCACATCCGGATGATCCTCGACGGTCCGATCATCTGGGCGCCGGCGGTTGACGGCGCGGTCGTGCTGAGCACCCGCCGCGGCGACTTCGAGCTCACCTCCGGCCAGGACGTCTCGATCGGCTTCGCGTCACACGATGCCGGGGGAGTGTCGCTCTACCTGCAGGAGAGCATCACGTTTCGCGTGCACACACCCGAAGCCGCGATCGCGCTCGTCTACTCGA
>JADGON010000025.1 GCA_017882945.1 Acidimicrobiia bacterium
GGTCGACGCCCCTGCCTCTCCCGGGAGCGTCTGACCGGCCGCCTCCAGGTAGAGCTTGGTGATCGCCTTGCCCTGCTGGGGGGTGTAGACGATCGGTGAGTAGAACACGACATCGTCGTCGAGCAGCTCGTCGAGCCCACCGGGTAGCTCGCCGCGCAGATGGGCGTGCCACTTCTCGATCACTGACTCGATCATTGGTGCTCCTCGTTCGGACGGCAGCTACACGTGAGGAAGGCCCTCGGCCGCAATGAGGCGGACGTGGTCGAGGTCGTCGATGTCCAGGACCTGAAGGTAGGCGCGCTCGGCGCCCGCGTCCGCGAACGCCTTGAGCTTCGCAACGACCTCGTCGGGGGTCCCGGCCGCGCCGTTCTCCCGTAGCTCGGCGGGCTCGCGGCCGATGGCCGCGGCGCGACGTGTGATGTCGGACTCGTCGGACCCGCAGCACACGATGAGGCACACCGAGTAGACGAGCGAGCCCGGGTCGCGCCCTGCGGTCTCGCACGCGGCACGGACCTTGTCGCACTGCGGCGCGAACGCCTCGAGTGGCGGGAACGGCACGTTGAATTCCGCGGCGTAGCGGGCGGCGAGGCGGGGCGTGCGCTTCGCGCCCCACCCTCCGATGATGATCGGTGGTCCGGGTCGTTGTGCCGGCTTGGGCAGGGCCGGTGACGCGTCGAGCTGGTAATGCATGCCCGCGTGGGTGAACGTCGCTCCTTCGGCCGTGCTCCAGAGGCCGGTGATGATCTCGAGCTGCTCCTCGAATCGTTCGAACCGTTCGCCCAGGGATGGGAACGGGATGCCGTACGCGGTGTGCTCGTCGTCGTACCAGCCGCTGCCGATGCCGAGCTCGACGCGTCCACCCGACATCGCGTCGACCTGGGCGACCGAGATCGCGAGCGGTCCGGGGAGCCGGAAGGTGGCCGCGGTGACCATCGTGCCGAGCCGGATCGTCGACGTCTCGCGGGCAAGTCCGGCCAGGGTGATCCACGCATCCGTGGGCCCCGGGAGCCCGGAGACGTCGCCCATCTTGAGATAGTGGTCCGAGCGGAAGAAGGCGTCGAAGCCCAGGGCCTCGGACTCCCTGGCGATGGCGAGGAGCTGGTCGTAGGTCGCGCCCTGCTGGGGTTCGACGAAGATGCGAAGGTCCATGTCGTGAACCTACGCGTCTTCGACCGAGCAGGTGACGAGGAGGAGACCATGCCGATCGTGGTGCTGACCTGAGCCACGACCAGTGATCGCGGTCGAACGCACCTGGAGATCGTCAGGGCTGGTGTTGGCAGGGGCCGCCGTTGCACACGTCGACGAAGGCGCCGTCGGTCTGCAAGAACGCGAGTGCTTCCTGCGCGACGCCGGGATTGTCGTGGCCCATACCGTGCGGGTCTGCGCCGTACTGCGGTCCCGCGGGCGGTGTGTTGGTGAGCGGGGGTCGGGGCGTGCCGTAGTCCCACATGACCAGCACCGAACCTCGGTACGGAGTGAACGGGACCGCCCGGAGCCCCCAGAACGGGACGACATCGGGACTCCGACCCGGTGCCAGCGCGGGCTGCCAGACCTTTGCGTCGATGGACCGCGCGAACGTCTCGGTGCCGATGTTCGAGACCTGATGATCGCCGAACGCCTCGATGAGCAGCACCTGGTGGCGCGGGGTGTTCGGCAACGGGTCGTCGGTGAGGTGTTGCGTGTACCCGTCGCCTTCACCGCGGTCCCACAGCATCTGGATCAGTGAGAAGTCGAATTGCTGATCCAGGGGATCCGGGTACGCGGCGGTGCTGACGCCGGCGAACTCGGTGTAGTCGACGCTCCGGTTGAGGAGCGTGCTGTAGTTGACCGCAGGCACACCGAGCACGGCGCGCGTGAACTCGGTCGAGACGGCCGTGATCGCTCCACCGAGGATGCCGCCCTGGCTGTTGCCGTTGAAGAACACCTCTCCCGTCTTGATGACCGGGGTGTGTGCCGCACCGGCCTGGAACGCAGGATCCGAAGCGAAGCCGTGGGGATCCTTCAACAGCCGCGCGAGGAACTGCATGTTGAGGATTCCCTGTTGCAGCCGATCGGCCAGCGTCGGGAACTTCGAGAGGTCGGCCAGGACCCCCGCGACATTGGGAAGGTCGCTGCCCGACATCCCGATCTCGTCGGTGCCGCAGATCACCGAGTTGCCCTGATTGGCCAGCGGTCCGAACCCGTTGACCTCGTTCGCGCTTCCCAGCAGCCCGTGGCCGTTCGCGATGCCACGGGCCGGAGTGACCGGGTCGTTGCCGTCGGCGCTCGCGGACCTCGGGACCAGGCAGAGGAAGTTGGCGGTGAAGCTCCCGTTGCGCGTCGGCAGACCGTTCGGTCCGTTGGGACCCGGCGAGTAGTTGAAGCTCGAACCTGGCGCTCCTGTACCGGTGAGGTAGTTCGGGACGGTGAAGGTGCCGACGACTCGACGAAGGATGTCGGCGTCGACGTTCTCATCGACATGCGTGACGGTGAAGCCGGGTGCGGCACCATGCAGCGACGCGAACGCGTCGTCGCGGATGTGCAGCAGGCGACCGGCGAGGTTGCGCTCGCTGGCCACCGTGAAGTCCCACGCGAGCGTCAGGTCCCACCGGCTCACGTTTGCTCGCCCGAGCACGTCGAAGATCCCTTCCATGTGATCCCGTCGACCTTCGAGCACCGGGATGAACGTCGGGATCCGGTCCCGGTAGAGCTGGAATGCACGGCTCGGTGGCAGCACGGCTCCGGAGGCGTTCTCGAGGTGACGGATCGCGACGATGTATCGATGACCCTCGAGCAGGTTGCGAGCGGGCCGGATGATGAGGGCGCGATTCGCGTCGGTCGTCGCGTTGGCGTCGAGCTCGGCGAAGAACGGCCAGTGCTGTCCGGTATCGGCGTCGATGAGCACGATCGGTGAGTCGGGAGCCAGCGAACGTCCGATGTCGGTGATGGGCGGGGCTGCGCTCTTCGCGAGATCCGCGCCGGGCATGTTGGCGAGGATCATGGCTCCGGGGCTGAACCCGTCGTTGCGATTCCACTCGGTCGGATCGATGTGAACGCCCGCGCTGTTCGCCGGAAGCGATGCCGCGTCGAGCTGCACGCGTCGACCGGTGCCGGTGCTGTCGTCGCGCACGGTGAACCAGTCGTTCGGGAACGGCAGCGCGCAACGGCTCTGGCCCAGGAAGTCACAGCGGCCCGCGAGGGAAGCGTCGACTGCGGGCTCCCAGGAGATCGTCGACGTCGCGAAGATCGGGAGCCCGTGGTGATCCCACGATTGGGCAGTCGCCGTGAGCCGGCTGAGCCCCGGCGCGAGGTCAGCCGACGTCAGGGTCGCGGCCAACCCGGCGTCGGTCCGCTGGAGGCGCGACGTTAGGTCGACGGGCGCGCGGCCGTATGTGGCCAGCTGGAGCCGCACGGTCGACGGCATGAGCGGCCGGTCGACCCGAACCAGGACATCGACGGTCCCGCTCGCGGCGACCTGCGTGCGATCGCCCGGCGCGACGATCGTGATCGGCGAATGGTGCCCGTCGTGATCGTGCTGGAGCAACCGGTTGCAGCCGGCGAGTGCGATGACCAGCACGCCGGCAAGCACCAACGTCCGCGCGAGAGTCGGTCGATGCATGACGATCCCCCCAGATGTGGCCGAACCGGCACGACACTACCGGGCCACGGGCGCTCGGGACATGGCGATCGCAGGGCGGCCGCCCGGCCGTGTACGGGCCGCGGACCGCGCCGGGAAGAACGCGATCCGGTTGACGAGCACGATCCCGGGCGGGCCTTCGTCGCGGACTACTGAAGCGCCGCGCGCACCTGGGATCGCCACGGGTCGGGGCAGCGCCAGTAGGTGATGCCGCTCGCGGCGGTCTCCGCGGGGGAGAGAACCCAGGCGATGCAGTCGGCAACCTTCTCGGAGTCGTCCCACGGACCTGCTCGCACCACGGGGGCGCCCGCGACGGCCGCGGTGAGCGCGGCGGCGCGAGCGGTGTGGAGCTGGAGGCTGTGGCCGAGCTCGTGCACGGCCACGTAGGTCAATCGCGCGGCGCTCTCGAACGCGCTCTGGCCGACCCACACCTCGTTGGGCCCGGGGTTGTATCCGCCCGCGTGGCAGCAGGTGTCGAGGGGGTTCCAGCCGAAGTGGACCGTCGCCGCACCTTCGAACAACACCGAAGGCAGCGTCGGCATCAGCGCGTCGAGCTGCGCGTTGCCGGTCGCGAACACGCGCGCCGGGATCGGCACGACGACGGGCGCGGTCGCGGTCGTGGTGGTGGTTGTCGCGGGTGTGACCGGGTTGTGCCGGCGCGGCGGCACGGATGCGCCCGCCGACGGGTTGAGTCCGCAGCCCGCGAGGAACCCGACCGCGACTGCGGCGGTGATCCATCGACACGTACGAGAGGACAGTCCCATGGGCAACCTCGGTGGGGAACGGGCGAGAACAAGCCCCGTCGAGCCGGGGCCGGTTTCGCATTGGCTCCCCGCAGGCTCCTGCGACCAAGTGATCGCCTGCGGATCAACGCCTCCCTGAGGTGTGACCTGTCTCTGCTCCCAGTAGACCCGATCGCGCAGGGCGACTCCATAGGGCGGACGGCACCAATCCCCTCATTGCGTGTCACCGCTGCGGTGGGCACACTCTGTGTGGGTTCGCTCTGCGATCCGGGGGGAGAGGGATGCGCCGATATTCCGGTCTCGCAGCCGTTGCTGTCTTCGTGCTGCTGCTGAGCGGGTGCGGCTGGCTCCAAGACGGGTTCACCGCCGGGCAGACGTTCTCGAACGATTCCGAGAAGGCGATCGACGCCGGCAACGTGACCTCGCTCGTGGATCGACGAGCTCCGGGTCTCGCCGGTCACCCGCTCGTCGTCGGCAACCGCCTGCTCGTGATCGACGTATCCGGCCTGCACGTGTTCGACGCCGCGACGTGTCCGAATCCCGGCCAGGGCGCGTGTAGCCCGCTCTGGGAGCGGGTCCGGGTCAAGCAAGCGGCGAGTGACGGGACATCGATCTTCGTCGCCGACCCGGCGGAGGGTCTCATCGCGCTCGACCTGAACGGCAATCAGCTCTGGGAGTTCCCGAAGTTCCTCGATCCGGTGATGGGCGACAACGTCGGCCGGGTCGCGACCTCGGACGGATACGCGCTCTTCTCGACCACCCACGCCGGGCACGGCTTCCTCGGCGAGACGCTTTACGTGTTGCCTGCGAGCGGTTGTGGTCAGGCGCAGTGCGCGGCGGCGCGGACCTTCTCGCCCGGGCACGACGAAGGCAAGACCTGGGCCGTGGATCGAGGTCGCCTGTTCCTGGTCAGCGGCGGAACGCCGGTCGAGAACGTCGTTGCCTACGACCTGGCGACGGGCGCGGAGCTGTGGCGGTCCGTCACTGCGTCGTCATTCCAGAACATGGTGGCCCGCGACGGGTCGCTCTACGTCTTCGGCTCCAGTCCGCAAGGGATCCAGGTCTACGACGGCTCAGGGGTCGACTGCACCGGTACGCCGAAGACGTGTTCACCGAAGCGGACGCTGGTTGCTCCGGACGTCGGCTACATCGCCGCGGTCACCTCCGAGCGGGTTGTCGCGCTGGACATCTTCCACTCGGTGGCAACGTTCTTCCGAACCGACGACTTCGGTTGCACCGGGGTTCCCCTCACGTGTGGCCCGGTCGCGAAGACGAAGAGCTTCACGACCCCGGGGACCGATGCGGGATCGCTCGCCGTCGCGAACGACGTCGTGTACGTGAGCAGCGGGAAGCACCTCCTCGCCTACGACCTGACCGCGGGACGAAGCTGCACCGGGGCCTTCCGAGTGTGCTCCCCGCTCGCGACGAAGGCCTTCGCGAACGACGTCAGCGCCCCGATCATCTGGGATGGGAAGGTCTACTTCTGGACGACGGTCGCGCTCCACACACTCAGTCTCCCGGGCTGAGGCTTCGGAGCGCGGCGGCTCAGCGATCGAGTCGGTCGAGCAGCGGGACGCGCCACTGCTCGGCGAGCGCCGGGTGCTCGGCGACCGCGCGCACGAGGTCCGGCTGCGTCAGATGGCGGTCGCTCATGGCGAGATGCGCGTCGTGCACGCTGACGCCGGCGAGTGCGATCACGATGCGAGGAAGTCGAGGATCTCCGGAAACGCCGCGGAGTCCTGGGCGATGAACATGTGCCCGCCGTCGTAGAGGTGGAGCTCGCTGTTGGGCACCCGGTCCGCGACGGCCGCGCCGTTCGCGGGCGGGGCGATCCCGTCGAAACGGCCCGACGCGATGAACGTCGGGCAGCGGATGCGTGCAAGTCGGTCGCAGACGTCATGGTGGCTGCGGGCTTCGATCTGACCTGCCTCGCCGCGTCGCTGCTCGGCGGACGTCTCACCGCCGTCACGCGCGGCAACCAGGTCGACCAGTGCCTGGTCCGTCGGGTGATCGGCGAGCCAGGCGGGCGTGAATCGGGTATCGAGCAGGGCCACGAACGCAGACTCGCGTTCGACCTCGGGAAGGTCGGCGAGCTCGTGCAGGGGATACGAGGCGCCGAGCGCGCCACCGGGTGACGTGCAGAGCAGCGCGAGTCGTTCCACGCGCTCCGGCCAGGTCACCGCGAGCTCCTGGGCGACCATGCCGCCGAAGCTGATCCCAACCACGCGACAGCGATCCCAACCGACCGCGTCGACGAGCGCGATCGCGTCAGCCGCATACTGGGACATCGTGTACGGCGTCGGGGGGATCTCCGAGCGCCCGAGCCCGCGCTGGTCATGCGCGACGACGTCGAAGCGCGCGGCGAACGGTGCGATGAGCAGCGCACTTCCCGCGATCGTCGAACCGGATCCGTTGCAGAAGAGCAACGGGGGACCGCCTCCCGACCGCTCGTAGTAGAGCGAGATCCCGTTGGCGGTGATCGTCGGCACCCACCGAGCCTATGGCGCGTCCATTCGGGAAGCTCGGCCCCGGAACATCGTGCGCGTTCGCGGGTAGGTTGACCAGGGCGTGCCCCAGGAGACCGACGCGATCCCATCGGATCAAGTGCCGCCGAAGGAGCGCGAGGACGCAGGCAGGGGTCGCGAGCAGAGATCCCGGCTGGCGTACCTCGCGCTGGTGGCGATGCTCGTTCCGCTCGTCGTGTCGGCGATCGCGCTCGCGGTCGACGTCGGCAATCGCTACGTCCCGACCGCGGACTTCGCCTACACGGAGCTGCTGACTCGCGACGTCGGGCACCACCAGGTGCTGGTCGGCCTCTACTCGCGCGGCGACTGGAACCACCCGGGGCCCGCCCTCTTCTACCTGCTCGCGGTGCCCTATCGGCTCGTGGGCGGGGCATCCATCGGGATCGATATCGGCGCGCTCCTGATCAACGGCGTGGCCGTCGTGGGGATGGCATTGATCGCTCGGCGCCGGGGTGGGAACCCGCTCATGCTGTTCACGCTCTTGGGCATCGCGGTGCTCGGCCACGCACTGGGTGCGGACTTCATGCACAACCCGTGGAACCCGTACATCACGGTGTTGCCGTTCGGACTCATGGTCCTGCTCTCGTGGTCGATGACGTGTCGCGACACCTGGGCGTTGCCCGTGGGGGCCGGCGTCGCGACGTTTCTCGCGCAGACCCATGTCGGCTACGTCGCGCTGGCCGTCCCCTTGCTGGTCTGGGGTGCCGTGTGGCTGGTGCCGCTCGCGCGTCGTGGCAGTGCGCAACGACGTGAGGTCCTGTTCGCGTCCGCGATCGCCGTCGTCGTGCTCGCGGTCATGTGGTTCCCACCGCTGCTCGACCAGCTGTTGCACTCGCCGGGAAACCTCCGGAACATCGCGCACTATTTCCTCCACCCGGACGAGGCGACGCACTCACTCGCCCAGGGGTACCGAGTGGTGACCGGTGAGCTCGGCCTTCCCCCCGAGTGGATCTCGGGTGCTCGGAAGCCCTTCGGCTTCAACGGTGAGCACCTCTTCGCCCACTCCGCACCGCCGCCGGTGCTCCTGATCCCCTTCGCGCTCGCGGCGTTCGTGCTCTGGCGGAAAGGCGGCTCCGACGCGCGCCGTCTGATCGCGACACTTCTCGTCGCGATGGCGGTCGGAGTCTTCGCGGTGATGCGCACGATCGGGCAGCTCTCCGCGTACCGGCTGCGCTGGACCTGGATGCTCGCGACCCTGGCCGGCGTCATCGTGCTGTGGGGCGCCTGGACGTGGTTGACGACGAGATCGTCCGCTCGCGGGGCCCGATGGCTCGTGGTGCTGGCCGCGGTGGGCGTCGGTGTGCTCGCAACGATGAGCTCCGTCGATGCCGCCCGTGTCGGCGTTCCGCAACGCCACGACACGCGGGTCATGGCCGCGCTCATCCCCCCGAGCGCCAATGCGCTCCCGCCGGGAAACGGCGACGTGCTCGTGCGGTACACCTCGAACGAGACCCGGTATTTCGCGCCGGGGATCGTCCTCGGGCTCGAGCGTCGGGGGGTGGCGGCGCGCGTCGACCCGGATCCGGCGCAGCGCTACGGCGCGCACCGCATTCATCGCGGGGCTCCCGTGCGCGCAGTCCTCACCCTGGTGAGCGGCACCGACGTGCTCGCGCAGCACCCTGGTCAGCTCGTCGCGTTCTGGGGTGACCGGCCGCGGCCGGCGCTCACCCGCGCGCTCGAGAAGCTGGCGTCGCTCCAGGCAGATGCGGCCGCCGGCCGGATCACGCAGAAGCAGCTCGTGGCCGGCTTGTTGAAGGCACGCGCCGACGCCGTCGCGATGTTCATGGAGACGTCATGAGACACGAGCAGCCGCGCCGATCCCGACCGTTCGTGTGATCACTCGCGGCCGGGGCTGCTTCGCGCACCGCCGCGTCACGTTCGCATGCCCAGCGCCGCGGCGGTCACAATCTGATCGGGGGAGCGAGCACGGCCGGCATGCAGTCGCCCAGGAGGAGCGTGAACGCCATGGCAGACATCACCGAGTACGAATCCGACCAGATCAAGGCGGCGAACAAGACGGGCAAGACCCCGGTGGTGTTCATCCACGGGCTCTGGTTGCTCCCGAGCAGCTGGGACCGTTGGCGTCCGGTGTTCGAGCAGGCCGGCTACACGACCCTCATCCCCGGCTGGCCTGACGACCCCAACACGGTTGACGAGGCGAACGCCCACCCCGAGGTCTTCGCGAAGAAGTCCGTCGGCCAGGTGGCCGACCACTTCGAAGATGTGATCGGCCGGCTCACCAAGAAGCCGGCCATCGTGGGTCACTCCTTCGGCGGGTTGCTCACGCAGATCCTCGCGGGCCGTGGCTTGTCCGCCGCGTCCGTGGCGATCGATCCGGCCCCGTTCCGCGGCGTGCTCCCATTGCCGATCTCGGCGCTGAAGTCGTCGTCGCCGGTGCTCGGCAACCCGGCCAACCACGGGCGCGCGGTGCCACTGACCTACGAGCAGTTCCGGTACGCGTTCGCGAACGCGGTGACCGAGGACGAGGCGAAGGAGCTGTACAACACCTTCGCGGTTCCGGCCGCGGGACTTCCGCTCTTCCAAGCCGCCACCGCGAACCTCAACCCGTGGACCGAGGCGAAGGTGAAGACCAAGGCGGCGGATCGCGGCCCGTTGCTCATCCTGGATGGTGAGAAGGACCACACCGTGCCGTGGGCGATCGCGAACGCGTCCTACAAGCGCCAGAAGCGCAACCCGGGCGTGACGGAGATCGCCAAGGTGTCCGACCGCGGGCACTCGCTCACGATCGACCACGGCTGGCGAGGGGTGGCCGACACCTCGCTCGCCTTCGTCCAGCGGTTCGTCAAGCCCTGACCCCGCGGGCGCGTGAGCGCGCCCAGGTTTCTGGAAACGTTCGGGCGGGTCCGTGCGTCCGGAGTGGTGTGGCCGCGCGGCCGGATGCCGGCCGTGATCCACGTCAGGAGCCGGTCCAACACCCCATGATCGTGGCGGCGACCGCGACGCCGATCTCTGAGCGCGTGATTGGGGGCTGGCCGAACTGTGCGGGAAGCTTCGACACGTCGACCAGCAGCACCTTCCAGTCCTTCCGGACGACGAGCGAGCCGTTCCGGGTGTGGAACGCGCCTTGCCCGAACGAGACCGTGTCGCCGGCGCGCCGGAGCTGCCGGCCGAGCCGGTCGAAGTAGGCCTTGGTCTGGGCCGCGCTGTCCAGCTCCTTGACCGTCAGGGTGAGGGTGCCGTCCGGGTAGACGTAGCTGCAGGCGTAGACGTGGTCGGACCAGGTCGGCGGGGTGACCGCGGTCGGGGCCACGCCCAGCGAGTCGTGCAGCTCGCGTTGAGCCCCGGCGTCGCACACCATCCGCGCCGACTTCGACGGATTGACCCCGGCGGGCCGAGCATTGACGGTGGCGACGGTCGACGGGGACGGTGCGGATGTGCGTGCCGACGACCCGCACGCCGTAGCCGCGAGCGTGAACGCAACGATCAGAGGCAGGGGCCAGCGGGGCATGAGCCGACGATAGTGATACAGCCCGCGAAAGCTCGTTCGGGCTGGGCTTCTCATCGCAGGGTCGACTCGAGGCCTCGCGCCGCGTCGTGGAACGTCGTTCCGATGATCTCGCGCGCGCCGACGAGCAGCTCCGCCGTCTCGGCGAGCGGCTCGAACGCGAACGTCCAGTGCAGCATCGTGGCGTCGCCGTCCGCGGGCTCGATCACCCAGTCCTCGAGCAACGCGTTGAACACCGCGGCCGAGGTCTCGTCGACCCGGTACGTCCAGCGGTGCGGCTCGTCCCAGGCGAGCATCGTCTCGCGGTACTTCACCCCGCCGACGCTCACCCAGCGACGGGTGCCGATGCCGGGCGGCGCGTCGCCTTCGTAGGAGCCCTCGTCGACCCCGGGGAACCAGTCCCAGGTCGAGGGGTCGGCGCTGATTGCCGCGAAGACCGCGGCACACGGCGCAGCGATCGGCTCGTGGTACTCGAACCGGTGTGGCGCGTCATCCAGGAAGTCGAGCTCCACCGGGCGAAGCAGTTGTATGGCGTCGGTCATCGCTGGAGTCTCGCATCTCGACGTTGTGCTCGAGCTCCGCTCGGCCCAGGTGCTCCATGAGCGGCGGGACGTACATGCCGGAGCATTCAGCTATCGGTCGCCCGCCCCTCGTCGGTCCGCTGCGCGCGGTGGTGCTCGACGACTCGCTGCTCGAGCTCACCGATCTCGGCGTCGGAAGAGGCCTCGACCCGGACGACCCGGTCGTCCGCCTGGGGCAACGACCGGATCAGCTCGTCGAGCTTGAGCTGGGTGGCTTGCTGCGCCCGCCGCTGGGTGTGCTGGATCACGAAGACCATCGTCACCGTGATGCCCGAGCAGACGGTGGCGAATGCGACCTGGAGATCGGTGTCGAAGTTCGCCCACACATCGACGGCCCACGTCGCGAGCACGGCGATGGCGACGACCACCGCCGCGCCCGGCCGGGTCGTCAGGGCATCGAATGCGGTCAGGAATCGACTCGCGAGCGGGCGATCGGGCGCGACGACATCGGCGGATTGGTGGTGGTCCATCCACGAAGCCTTCCCCGAACGTCCGAATCCAACCGCTTCCCGCGCCGTCGTGACCCTTGGCACGCCACCCGTGTGGACGGACGTCACGCGGGGGAGACTGTCGGTCATGAGCGATCTCGCGCCGAGGTGATCCGCAGACGTGTGGTCATCGAAGGGCGCGTGCAGGGGGTCGGCTTTCGGGTGTCATGTGCGCGCGCGGCGCAGGCGGCGGGCCTGACCGGATCGGTCTGCAACCTGCCCGACGGCAGGGTCGAAGCGGTCTTCGAAGGGCCGCCCGAGGACGTCGAGGGTCTGATCGAGTGGTGCCGTCGCGGGCCGAGCTCGGCGCGCGTGCGGGCGGTCCGTGTCTCCGAGGAGCTGCCCACCGGCGCCTTCGAGTTCCGGATCGGCTGAGGTGGCATCACCACGGAACGGGAAGCGGACACCGCGAGCGGGGGTTGCACCCCGCATGGTCCCTCTTTCTGTGCTCGACCTCGCGACGGTCGTGAGCGGTTCGACGCCCGCCCAGGCGCTCGCGGACACCACGAAGCTCGCGGTGGTCGCCGAACGCCTCGGATACGAGCGGCTCTGGGTCGCCGAGCACCACGGCATGCCCGCGGTCGCCAGCTCGGCGCCGGCCGTGCTCATCGCCCACCTCGCCAACGCCACCACGACGATGCGCATCGGTTCGGGCGGGGTCATGCTCCCGAACCACTCGCCGCTCGTCGTCGCCGAGCAGTTCGGCACTCTCGAGGCGCTGCATCCGGGGCGCATCGATCTCGGCATCGGAAGGGCCCCGGGCACCGATCCGGTCACCGCGCGAGCGTTGCGGCGCACGCGTGACCTCGACGTGGACACGTTCCCGGACGACGTCGTCGAGCTCATCCGGTACCTGATGGACTCGGACGCGCCGCCGAGCCATCCGGCCGCAGTTCCGGGCCGCGGCTACCTGCCCGAGGTGTGGCTCTTGGGTTCCTCGGTGTTCAGCGCCGAGCTCGCCGGGATGCTGGGACTGCCGTTCTCGTTCGCCTATCACTTCAGCCCGAAGTACGTGCACCCGGCGCTCGAGCGCTACCGCTCGGCGTTCCGACCGTCGATCCTCGGCACGCAACCGCGCGCAATGGTCGCGGTCTCGGTGCTGTGCGCGGCCAGCGATGAAGAGGCTCGTTGGCTCGCCGGTCCTTCGGCGCTCGCGATCTTGCAACTGCGCAGCGGGAAGCTCGGCCCGTTGCCCACGCCCGAGGAAGCCGAGGCGTACGAGTTCTCACCGGCCGAGGCGGCAGTCGTCGCGGAGACGACCGCGACCCACCTCGTCGGGGATGCCGACACCGTGCGGCGCGGGCTCGTCGAGCTGCAGGCGAGCACGGACGCCGACGAGATCATGCTGTCGACCCGCGCGCCTTCGCTCGAGGCGCGGGTCCGGTCGCTGGAGCTCATCGCCGAACAGTCGGAGTTCGGCGCTTTCGAGCGATTGCGGGCGGAACGCGCACCTGGGTAGCGTCATTCCAGACGGCGCAAGGGGCGAGCGGTGGGGCAGGGCCAGAAGCGGCGGGTCGGGCGGGCACTCTCCGGCGTCGTCCCGAAGCGGGACCTGGTCCGGGCCGAGACTGCAACCGCGACGATCTCGGTCGCCACAGCTCCGATGACGGAGCAGCGCCTGCCCGACGGTGAGTACGCGCTCGCGCTCGTGGACTCGGTCCTGTATCTGGCCTGCGTCGATTGCGACGCCCCGCCCGGAAGCCCGCTTTCGTCGGGCCCGCGGCACGCTCGGCTTCGGCTGGCCGAGGCGGAGCTCGCGATGGCGTTCGGCGGGCCACCGTTCCACTCGACGCTGCACTTCGAGCATCCCGCGGTCGGCCGCCTCGTCGTGTCGCTCGAAGCGATCGAGTTCGCGACCCTCACCGAGTCGACCGTGAACCAGGTTCGCCTCGCCGGAGCCTGGTAGGCGGTGACTCTGCGTTCGGGGCCCGGGACGGCAAGGGCCCCAACGTAGTGTGAGGGCTTGCGGTGGATCGTCTCGTTCGCCCTCTTCCTCGCGGTGGGCACGGCCTGGGCATTGGCCTCGCCGATCTACTCCGGTCCCGATGAGCCGTCGCATGTCGTGCATGCCGCGTCGATCCCGCGCGGCGACATCATCGGGAAGTCGATCAACGGCGGGCCCTACGTCCATGTGACCGCGCCCCGGGTCTACGAGCCGACAACGCCGTGCTACGCGTTTCATCCCGACGTTCCTGCGAACTGCTTCGAGCTCTCGAAGCGCGGGGGGGACGGCACGCTCCGCTCGTACACGACCCGGTACCTCCCGACCTACTCCAGCTTCCTCGGCTTCGGGAGCTACTGGTATCCACCGGGATCCGGGCAGATCTACCTGATGCGCCTGCTGAGCGCCGCGCTGATCGCCGCGCTCCTCGCGTCGTGCCTGACGACCGTGGCCGCGGTGGGCTCCCTCGGCTTTGGCCTGGGCATCCTCTTCGCGTTGACCCCGATGGCGTTGTACTTCAGCGGCGTCGTGAATCCGAGCAGTCCCGAGATCGCGGCCGGCATCGCCGCGTGGACCCACGGCGTCGCGTTGACGGGTGGCGGCGCGGGTGATGATCCGAAGCTGGTGCGGAGATTCGGGATTGCCGGATGCGTGTTGTGCGCGACGCGCCCGCTGTCTCCGCTTTGGCTCTTCCTCGCGCTCGTCGTCCTCGTGATCCTCGCCGGTCGAACCCGGGTGGAGGATCTCGTCCGACGCAGCGCGGTCCGGGGATGGGCCGCGGCGGTTGTCGCGGTCGCGGTGATCCAAGTCGCGTGGTCCGCATGGGCCAAGCCGCTCAGCGAGGGGAACACCGCGCAGAAGGGCCTCAGCGAGCCGCTGAGCTTCATCTTCCGCCAGAGCGTCGGGAAGCTGTACCTCTCGAACACCCGGGAGATGATCGGGGTGTTCGGCTGGCTCGACACCGCCGCGCCGAACGGCACGGTGATGATCTGGCTGCTCGCCGTCGGAGCCCTCGTCCTGCTCGCGGTGTCGGCCGGTTCGAGGCGCGCGGTCTGGGCTGTGGGCGTGGCGATCGCATTCGCGCTGCTCGTGCCGACCGCGATCGAGACTGCTCGCGCCGGCGCGAACGGCTTGGTGTGGCACGGCCGGTACACGTTGCCGTTCGCGGTCGGCATTCCGATCCTCGCGGGCTCCACCCTGCGCAGGCTCGAGGGAACGAAGCTCTCGCTCACACGCTTTGCCTGGTGGCTCGGCGTCGGCTTCGTCGTCGCTCAGGTGCTCGCGTTCGGCGAAGCCTTGCGCCGCTACGCCGTGGGCATCAACGGGCCGGTCTTCTTCTTCTTCTGGAACACCACGGCGTGGTCGCCTCCCGTCCCGTCGTGGCTGCTCATGATCGGCTACCCCGCGTTGATCGCGGTGCTCGCGGTCTGGGTGATCAGAAACGCGACAACTTCCAACCCGTTTCCAGCCCGACTGGTGCGTCGGCAAGACTCCCCGCTCGCGTAGCGGACGGGGAGGCCGGGGAGTTGTCGA
>JADGON010000184.1 GCA_017882945.1 Acidimicrobiia bacterium
GAAGAACCAGGTGGTGTGGGCCCGGTGCCACTTCGTGGGGCTGACGTCGGGCATCGACTGCACCACTTGGTCTTCGGCCGAGAGGGGAGCGGCGAGCGCTTCGGTGAGCGCGCGCACCCGGCGGAAGTGCTCCAGCGTCTCCGCACGCTCGGTGCCGGTGCGCTGGATGTCGGTGGTGGTCATGCGATCACCGATGGCCGAAGTGAGCGGAGACCCACCTCAGATTGCGGACGGGGGCAAGCCAGACGATTCTGCTCATGAGCAGCGACCTCCTCGTAGCGAGTGAACGGTCATCGGGCCGAGCAGGTTCAGTCTGCCCCGTCTCCGGGGGAGCGACACACGCGACCTCGATCGAACTGGTGTTCGCTACGCTACCAGTGACGGCAGCGCACTACCAGCCTCGGTCGACCCACTCCTGGAGGTGCGGCCGCTCGGTGCCGACGGTGGTGTCGAGGCCGTGGCCGGGGAGGACGAGCAGATCGGCCGGCAGGGTGAAGAGGCGGCGATCGATCGAGGCGATGATCTCGTCGAAGCTCGCGCCCTCGAAGATCGTGTTGCCCGGACCGCCGGGGAAGAGGGTGTCGCCGGTGAACAGCAGCGGCTCGCCCTCGAGCAGGAACGAGGTCGAACCCGGGGTGTGGCCCGGAGTGTGGATCGCCCGCAACCGGAGGTCGCCCACCTCGATGACGTCCTCGTCGTCGATCACGAAGTCGTAGGCCGGCAACATCTTGGCGTCCTCGGCCGCCACCCCGACGTCGATGCCCGCATTGCGGCAGGCCTCGACGGCCTGGATGTGGTCGAAGTGGCCGTGGGTGGTGAGCACCCGCCGTACGCCGAGGGCCCGGCACAGCGGGACGAGGAGCTCGTGCTCGTTGGCCGCGTCGACGAGGACGGCCTCGCCGGTCCGCCGGCAGCGCACGACGTAGGCGTTGTTCTCGTACGGTCCGACGACGATCTTCTCGACCCGCACCGCGGTGGATTCGTAGTGGGCAGGCCGCACGCCGATCAGGCTACCGCCGCTCGGTGCGAGACTTCCGCGGTGATCCGGTATCAGCACGACCTGACGGGAGTCGGCGCGGACGACCTCACCGGGTTCTTCGAGGGCTGGCCCACGCACCCGTCGGCCGCCGACCACCTTCGCCTTCTCCGCGGGAGCGCGCTCATCGCCCTTGCGATCGACGGCAACCGGGTCGTCGGTTTCGCCACCGCGATCACCGACGGCGTGCTGGCCGCCTCCATTCCCCTCCTCGAGGTCCTGCCCGCCTACCGGGGCGCCCACGTCGGTCGGGAGCTGATGCGTCGGCTCCTGGCGCAGCTCGCCGACCTCTACATGGTCGACCTCTGCTGCGACGACGAGCTGGCGCCGTTCTACGAGGGCCTCGGAATGCGGCGCGCGATCGCGATGGTCCGTCGCAACTACGACGCCCAGGCGGGGCGACGGGCACCCGACCTGGATACTTGACCGCTCGGTCCAGTACGGTCGACGCCCGCATGGACTTCCACGATTCGCCCGAGGAAGCGACCTTCCGCACCGAGGTGCGCGAGTGGCTCGCCGAGCACCTGACGGGCGAGTTCGCGACCCTCGGCAGCCGGGGCGGCCCGGCCGACGAGACCGGCTGGGACGTCAGGCTCGAATGGGAGCGGCTGCTCGGTCGCGACCGTTGGGTCGGGCTCTCGTGGCCGACCGAGTACGGCGGTCGCGCGGCGTCGTTCGCGCAGCAGGTCGTGTTCCAGGAGGAGTACGCGAAGGCCGACGCGCCGGCGCGCGTGTCGTTCTTCGGCGAGGGCCTCTTCGCTCCCACGCTGATCCAGTACGGCACCGACGAGCAGAAGCGGCGTCATCTTCCCGCCATCCAGTCGGCCGACGAGCTGTGGTGCCAGGGCTTCTCGGAACCGAACGCGGGCAGCGACCTCGCGAACGTCCAGACCCGCGCGGTGCTCGACGGTGACGAGTGGGTGATCGAGGGCCAGAAGGTGTGGACCACGCTCGCGCACCGCGCCGACTGGTGCTTCGCCGTGGTGCGCACCGAGCCCGGCTCATCGGGCCATCACGGTCTGTCGTACCTCCTCGTGCCGATGGATCAACCGGGCATCGAAGTGCGACCGCTCCGGCAGATGACCGGCTCCGCGGAGTTCAACGAAGTGTTCTTCAACGCCGCGCGCACGCCGCGCGACCACGTGCTCGGCGAGATCGGCCAGGGCTGGAAGGTCGCGATGGCCACGCTCGGCTTCGAGCGCGGTACCGCGTTCATGTCGCAGCAGCTCGCGTTCGAGCGCGAGCTCGCGGAGTTGATCGAGACCGCGCGCGACAACGGTTCGGCGCGCGACCCGATCGTCCGTGACCGGCTCGCGGGCGCCTACGCCGGCGCGCAGATCATGCGCTACAACGGCATGCGCATGCTCACCGACCTCGTACAGCGCGGGATCATCGGTCCGCAGGCGAGCATCGGCAAGCTCTACTGGACGTCGTGGCACCGCGCGCTCGGCGAGACCGCGATGGCGGTGCTCGGC
>JADGON010000185.1 GCA_017882945.1 Acidimicrobiia bacterium
CCGAAGAGCCAGTCGATGCCGTGCACCTGTCCGAGCCCGACGAAGGTCGCCGCGAGCACGACCAGCACTCGCTTGTGCCCGGTGCGGACGAACTCGAGCGCCAGGATCGGGACGAGCAACGCGAAGGCGTAGCCCAACGACTCGGGCCGCAGCGACGACAGCTTGGAAGCGAAGACGTCGATCGCGAAGAACAGCAACGTCGCGAACGCGCCTCCCGCGAGGCTGCCCCCGAGTGCGCGGACCAGCAGGAAGATCGCGAGTCCCGCGCTCAACATCGCAATCGCGGTGACGACGTGCGCCGCGGCCAGCGTCTTGGTGCCACCGGCGAGCGCGAAGACCGTCACCCCCGGTGTGAAGCCAGGGTACGCATCGAGGAACTTGACCCAGGTCCCCCACTCGTAGGAGCGCGACGGGGTTCCACCCGCAGCCACCGTCTGGCGGACGAGGTTCCAGTAGTACCACGGCGTGGAGTTGATCAGCGCGTCGCGCTCGTCGTAGAGCAGCCGGAGCAACGGCGCGGCACCGAGGAAGGTCGAGCCGAACGCCCATCCCGCGAAGACCGCGGTCCGTCGCGTCATGAGCGCTCGCAGCGTGGAGCGACCGGGACCGATCATCAGACCGACGCTCGCCACCGCGAGCAGCACTCCCACCACGATCGCGGGGCCGCGCGTCAGGCCGTCGACGCGATCGAGCACGCGCGCGCCGACGACCCAGATCGCGAGCCCGCTCGCCAAGGCGAACGTGACGAACCGCTCGGGCGTGACGCGCTCGGCCGGCGTGCCACGGTCGAGCAGTGCGGCCGCCGCGAGCCCCGGCAGCACGACCCAGGCGATCGCCGCGGCAAAGGCCTCGAGGTAGGCCATCTAGAGGGCCTCCCCGGCCGGCACCCGGGTCACCGGCGCCAGGAGCGGACGATCGTCCCGAGGTAGCCGATCGGGTAGGCCAGGCGCTGCGGCTTCTTGCTCTCTCCGTGGCTCCGGGACTGGATGTGCACCGGGACCTCACGGATGCGGAGGTCCCGCCGAGCCGACTCCATGATCAGCTCGGCCGCGGAGAAGCGGGGCTCCTGCAGCCGGAGGCGGGCCAGCGCGTCACCCCGGATGGCGCGGAAGCCGTTCGTGCAGTCGGTCACGCCGGCCCCGCTCGTCGTGTTGATCAGGGTGGTGAAGGCACGGATGCCGAGGTCACGCGCGCCACCCGCGTCGTCGTACTGGCCGAGGTATCGAGAGCCCTGCACGTAGTCCGCCTCGCCGGCCAGGATCGGCTCGATCAACAACGGGAGCTCGTCGGGCCGGTGCTGGCCGTCGGCATCCATCGTCACGACGATGGATGCCCCCCGTTCGAGCGCCAGTGCGAAGCCGGTGCAGAGCGCGTCGCCCTGGCCCCGGTTGATCTCGTGTCGGACTGCGACATGCCCGGCGCGGGTCACGACGCCGGCGGTGTCGTCGTTGCCACCGTCGACGACGACGATCGGCGTCACTCCGTGCCCGCAGAGCTCGGTGGGGAGCGCATCGAGGACCGCGGCGATCGCGTCCTCTTCGTTGAGCGCGGCGATGACGATCGCGATCTCCGGCTTCGTGAACCGCTCGCGCTGCTCGTCGCCGACACCCTCGAGCGCGTTGGCGCGCACGAGATCACCGAGCTGGCGGTCGACCGATCGCCGACGCGCACGTCCGGCCATGAGCTCCCGGGCCAGCCAGACGAGCAGGAGCGCGGTCACACCTGCGAGCAGGCTTCGGCGAATCTTCATGCTCTCGGCGCGTTGACGAACCAGTCGCGGGTGGCGTGGAGTCCTTCGTCCAAACCGACGGACGGGCGGTAGTCGAGCGCGTCGCGTGCGTGCGAGATGTCCGAGAAGCTACGGGAGATCTCGCCCGCTCGCGCGGGTTCGTACCGGATCGGGATCTCGCGATCGGGGAAGATCGCTACAAGGCGTTCGACGAGCTCATTCACCGAGGTCTCGATGCCGGTACCCAGCTGGAACAGGTCGCCGGCCGGCTGACGATCCAGCACCGCGGTGACCGCGCGGCAGAGGTCGTCGACGAAGAGGAAGTCGCGCGTCTGGCCACCGTCGCCGTAGATGGTGAGCGGATCGCCGTCCATGATCCGCTTCATGAACGCGGCGACCACACTGCCCTTGTGGTAGCTGAACGGCCCGTAGACGTTCGTGAACCGCAGCGCGTTCGCCGCCAGACCGTACGACCCGGCGAAGGCGGAGCACAGCCCCTCGCCTGCGAGCTTCGAGGCGCCGTACGGCGAAAGGGGCCGCGGTGCGAGCCGCTCGTGACCGGGCGGATCGACCGACCCCAGCGGTGCGCTCGATGACGCGAAGACGAACGCAGATGCCCCGGCGTCGCGGGCCGCCAGCAACGCGTTGAGCGTTCCCCCGACGTTGACCTCGATGTCGCCACGCGGATCGTTCACCGAGTCGATCACCCCGGTGCGGGCCGCGAGGTGCACGATCCCGTACACACCCCGAGCCGCCGAGGCGAGCGCGTCGGCATCGAGGACGTCCGCTTCGATCACCTCGACGTATCCCGCGGCCTGACCGTCACCGAGCCGCCCGGTCGAGAGGTTGTCGTAGGCGATGGGTTCGTATCCCGCCGCGCGCAGGCTCCGGGCCAGGTTCACCCCGATGAAGCCGCAACCGCCGGTCACGAGGACCGTCCGGAGATTCGACGACGAAGAAGGGGCGCTCGAGGTCACGACGCTCCGGAATCTACCGGGCCGGGGCCGAATCGGGGCTCACGTCGGCCCCTCATTTCGGCGGCGGGAGGAGATGAGGGAGGCCCGCGACCACGATGGCCTGGCGGTTGAAGTCCCCGACGGTCGGGGGCGTCGACATCGAGACGAACCACGGCACGATGACGAGGGGTCCCGAAGTATCACCCGCGATCACCTGCATCTTGCGGAGGTTGTTGAGCGGGAAGGTGGTCATGTCGGACTGGTTCGGTGACGCACCCGTGAGCCAGGTGACTCCACCCCGAGCCAGGGGAACGACGGGCGGCGGAGCCTTCGAGACGATGTAGGTGACGTCGCGATGCACGCCCTTCCAGCCGAGATAGTCACGGATGAGCGGCGGGTAGGCCGACGGGCCGATGACGACGGTTCGATCCGCCGGGACGTCGCGCACGACCCGGGCCAGCGCCCGGTAGTTCGTCTTCTCGGTGCCGTAGTAGGAGACCGTGGCCCCGAGCGACAGCGCGAGGATCGCCCCAGTGAGCGCACCCCCGACCGCGTACGCCACCCGACGATCGACATGGACCTGGACCAGGCGATCGACCGCGCCCACCACCGCGATCGCGACGAGCAGCAGCATCGCGGGCACCAGCGACTCGATGCGCCGATACGCGAAGTAGGTGCCGATCGCCCGAGCCAGGGGCACCAGCACGAGGACGAAGCCAATCGTGTAGAGGAGCGCGAACAGCGCGACGCGCCGGTCCCGGTGGCGCGCCAGCAGCGGAGCCGAGAGTGCGGCCACCACCAGGACCACCACGAGGGCGGTCGGGCCGGTGGAGTTGCCGAGGAGCCACTCGACGAGCCGGGTGAACAGCGCGGAGTCGATCGGCACCGAGTACCCGCCGCCCGGATTGAAGCCGTACGACTTGCCGTTCGACAGCCCCGAGATCCACTCGGAGGCGCCGTAGAGATACCAGGGCAGGATCAGCACGATCCCCACCACCACTGCGATGGCGTAGCCGCGCAGGATCGGCCCGGCGGACGCGGTGCGGCGCGCGCGCACCGCGACGAATGCCACCACGAGTGCTTGCACGATCAACACCAGTGGTGCGAAGGGGTGGGTGAGCTGCATCGCCGCGGCCATGGCGCCGTACGCGACCCACGCCCACCGCCCACGCACGCGGAATGCGCGCGCCAGCAGCCACCAGGACAAGAGGCTGAGCGCGGAGAACATCACGTAGTACCGGTTCTCCTGGCTGTACCGCACGACGAACGGCGCGACGGCGAGTAGCGCGCCGGCCACGAGTGCGGTGGTGCGCCGGTGGGTGACCTCCCGGGTCAGCAGCATCAGCGCGAAGACCTCGAGTGCGCCGAAGAGCGCCGACGGGATCCGCGCCGCGGTCTCGAACCCGAACGGCAGGTGCAGCGCGGCGAGCACCGTCAGGTAGTGAAGCGGGGGTTCGAACGGCCCGCCGCGGTCCCTGAGCTCCGAGAAGAGGTGTCCAGAGCGGACGAAGGACGTGACGTTGATCTCGTCGATCCAGAAGCTCTGCGACCCGAGGGCGTAGACGCGCAGGAACAGCGCGATCAGCACCACGGTGACGCTCCCGCCGATGTACCACCGGCGGTTCCGGCGGCGAACCGCGCGGGTCAGCTCCGCGGGTTGTTCACCGCCACTGAGTCGCGGGGGCAATAGCCCGGAGACTGACACGGTCCTTGAAGCGCTCGACGGTGTGGAGCATCGTCTCGATGAGCTCCTCCGACAGCAACCTCGGCTTGAGACCGAGCTGGAGCAGCCCGGTGTGCGTGGGGTTGTAGTAATGATCCTCGAGCTCCACGCGCGGGTTGACGCAGTGCTCGATGCGCGCGTTGTAGCCGAGGCTGTTGGCCGCGCTGCAGACCTCCGAGGCGAGCTCCATCACCGAGAACGCCTCGGTGAACTGGTTGAACACGCGCATCTCACCCGCCGCGGCAGGCGCGCGGCTTGCGAGCTCGACGCACTGGAGCGTGTCTCGGATGTTGAGGAACCCGCGTTGCTGGCTTCCGCTGCCGTACACGGTGATCGGATGCCCGATCACCGACTGCACGCAGAATCGGTTCAGCGCGGTACCGAACACCTCGTCGTAGTCGAACCGCGTCAGCAGGCGGTCGTCCAACTCGGTCTCGTCGGTGTGCAGGCCGTAGACCACACCTTGGTTGAGGTCCGTCGCGCGCAGCCCCCACACCCGGCACGCGAAATGGATGTTGTGCGAGTCGTGGACCTTCGACAGGTGGTAGAAGCTGCCCGGCAGCTTCGGGAACGGCAGGCGATCGGTACGGCCGTTGTGGTCGATGTCCAGGTAGCCCTCTTCGATGTCGATGTTCGGCGTGCCGTACTCACCCATCGTCCCGAGCTTCACCAGATGTGCGTCCGGCGCGACTTCGTGCATCGCGAAGAGCAGGTTCAGCGTGCCCTCGACGTTGTTGCGCTGGGTCTCCCACGCGTGGTCGCGATCGATCATCGAGTAGGGCGCCGAGGGGATCTCGCCGTAGTGCACGATCGTGTCCGGCGCGAAGTCCTTCACGAGACTGCGCAGCCGCGTGAAGTCCGTGATGTCCACGACCTCGGCGGTGATGTCCCGTCCGGCGATCTGACGCCATGCCGCGACGCGGTCCATCAGGGGACTGATCGGCGTCAGGCTGTCGGTGCCGCGCTCGATGTGGCCGGTGCGTCGAGTGAAGTTGTCGACGACGAAGACGTCGTCTCCACGCCGCGAGAAGTGCATCGCGGTCGGCCAGCCCAGGTAACCGTCACCACCCAGGACCAGGATTCGCATGGAGCCCCCTATTTCCTCTCCTCGACGACCGAATCGCCGGTCGCGCCCGCGTGTCCCCCACAGCGGTCCGAAAGCGCAGGCTATCCGCCGGATCGACCCGGTCCGGGAATGCTTGTGTCCGCACCGGCAACACCTCGGCGCATCGGCCCGGCGAGCAGCATGCCCATCGCCACCGCCGCGGTGACCGCGCCGACGAGGAAGCCGAGCTCGACTCGCAGGAGCAGGTCACGGCCGAGAAGCGTCACCACGATCAGCGCGGCGATCCCCACTCCCCAGCCGATTGCCACCCGGGGCTGTTGCCGCAGGGCGATCAGCGCCTGCGAGAGCGTGAGCCCCAGCACGTAGATGCACGATGCAGCCGCGAGCAGCGCGAGATCACGACTCCCCAACGCGAAGTCCGCGCCGAACGCGAGCCGCACGACGGTCGGGCCCAGGAGCCAGGCGGTGAGCGTCGCGACCACGCAGAGCGCGCCCACCGCTGCGGTCATCCGGCGGGTCTCGGTCCGGAGGTCTCGCACGTGTCCGGCGCCCGCCTGGCCGGCGAGGCGAGGCAGCAGTGCGGCCTGCACGGCCTGGAACAAGAAGACGGGGATGCGAGCGATGACGAGGCTGGCGAGGAACTGACCGGTCGCCGTGTCGTCCTTCGACGGCGCGAGCAGCTGGACGAGGATCGGACCGGTGTTGACGAGCATCTGCGCGAAGAGAGACCCCGCGAGCAGCCAGCCGAACGCGCGCGTCAGCTCCCGCCACGGCGCGGGCGGTCCGGGCGCGACGAGACCGTCGCGGCGGCGGAGCGCCACGAGCACGCCGACGAACGGGGCGATCCCGAGCACGACGCCGTACGGCCCCGCCGTGACGACCCCGAGCGCGACGAGCACGGCGGCCGCGAGCAGCCGGCTCATCGCTTCCCCGCCGTTCAGCAGTCCGTACGCGCTGAAGCGGCCGTTTCCGGCGAGCACGCCCCGGACGAGGTACTCGAGCGCGTAGCCCGCGAGCAGCAGGACCAGACCGCCGAGGAGCAGCACCTCGCCATCGAACAGATGGTCGACGAGCCACGGTCCCGCGAGCAGCGCCGCGCCGACCAGGACGGCGGCCAGCACCGCCGCACCGATCGACGCCCGTCGGATCAGTGGCCCGCCCCCGAGCCCGCGAGCCGCCCGACTCGCGAGCGCGCGGGAGACCTCTTGCTCGATCGGCAGACACGCGCCGGGACCGAGCAGGAACCCGAGCGCCCACAGCGCCGAGAGCCCGCCGTAACGCTCCGGACCGAGCGCTCGACCCGTGATGGTGAGGAAGCCGTAGCTCGCGACGCCGGTGACCAGCAGCCAGGCGCCGACGACGCCGCTGCCACGAGGCAGGATCGAGGTCGCGCGAGCGAGCGCCCGGCGCGGACCCGCCGTCGTCATGATGGCGAATCGTAGTGGGGGCAAGGATGAGCCCGGCAGTAACCTGTCATCCCTGATGTCCGACTTCCTCACGGCCCTCGAATCGCGTGTCCTCATCCTCGACGGGGCCTTCGGGACCTGGGTCCAAGGTCAGGACCTCCACGCCGACGACTTCGGCGGCGAGGTCCTCGAGGGCTGCAACGAGAACCTCGTGCTCACCCGGCCCGACCTCGTGGCCCGGATGCACCGCGAGTACTTCGAGGCCGGGGTCGATGCCGTCGAGACCGCCACGTTCGGCGCATTTGGGCTGGTCCTTGCGGAATACGGCATCGCGGACGTGACCTACGACCTCAACGTCGCCGCGGCCCGGATCGCCCGCGAGGTGGCCGCGGAGTTCTCGACGCCGGACCGGCCGCGCTGGGTCGTCGGCTCGATGGGACCCGGGACCCGACTCCCGTCGCTGGGCGCGATCAAATTCGCCGAGCTGCGCGACGACTACCAGGTCCAGGCGGCAGGGCTGCTCGAAGGCGGCGCCGACGTACTCCTCGTCGAGACGGTCTACGACCTGCTCCAGGCCAAGTCGGCGATCGTCGCGTGCCGCCGTGCGATGAGGGACGCGGGCCGCACCGTGCCCCTGATGGTCCAGGTGACGATGGAGACGACCGGGCGCATGCTCGTCGGCTCGGAGATCGGCGCCGCGGTCACCGCGCTCGAGGCGATGAAGCCCGACGTGCTCGGGCTCAACTGCGCGACCGGCCCGGCCGAGATGACCGAGCACCTCCGGTACCTGAAGGAGCACGCGCGCACATTCCTCTCGTGCCTGCCCAACGCCGGGCTCCCCTCGGTCGTCGACGGTCACACGCACTACGACCTCACCCCCGACGGGCTCGCCGACGCGCACGAGCGGTTCGTGGGCGAGTTCGGTCTCAACATCGTCGGCGGCTGCTGCGGCACGACCCCCGAGCACCTCCGTGCCGTCGTCGAACGGCTCGGCCCCAACCCCACCCCCGTGCCTCGCGACCCGGTGTTCGAGCCCGGCTGCTCGAGCATCTACTCACACGTCCCGTACCACCAGGAGCTCGCGTACCTCGCCGTCGGCGAGCGGACCAACGCGAACGGATCGCGCAAGTTCCGCGACGCGATGCTCGAGGGCGACTGGGACACGTGCGTGCAGATGGCCCGCGAGCAGGTCAAGGAGGGCGCGCACGTCCTCGACGTGTGCGTGGACTACGTCGGGCGCGATGGCACGATCGACATGGAAGAGATCGCGTCGAGGTTCGCGACCCAGGCGGCGCTCCCGCTCGTGTTCGACTCCACCGAGCCCTGGGTGGTGGAGGCCGGGCTGCAGCACTCGGGCGGCAAGGCACTCCTGAACTCCGCGAACCTCGAGGACGGTGAGGCGGAAGGTTCACGATTGGACCGGATGATGAGCCTCGCCGACGAGTACGGCGCGGCGGTGATCTGCCTCGCGATCGACGAGGAGGGTCAGGCCCGCGACGCGGATTGGAAGCTGCGCGTCTGCAAGCGCATCTACGACATCGCGATCGAGCGGTACGGCATCGACCCGACCGACCTGATCTTCGACATGCTGACGTTCCCGCTCGGATCGGGCCAGGAGGATCTCCGCAAGGACGCGATGGAGACCATCGAGGCGATCCGTCGGGTCAAAGCCGAGCTTCCCGGCGCATCGACGATCCTCGGCCTCTCGAACGTGAGCTTCGGGCTGAACCCGGCGATCCGCCACGTGCTCAACAGCGTGTTCCTGCATGAGTGCCGCGACGCCGGGCTCGACGCCGCGATCGTGCATGCCGCCCGCATCATGCCGATGCACAAGATCGATGAGCGCGCGCGGGAGCTCGCGCTCGACCTCATCTACGACCGCCGCCGCGACGGCTACGACCCGCTGACCGAGCTGATGTCCCACTTCGACGGGGTGGAGGTCGGCACGGTCGAGCGCGAGGACCGCTCGGGCTGGCCGGTCGAGGATCGCCTCAGGCAGCGCATCATCGACGGCGAGCGCGAGGGCCTCACCGACGAGCTCGACGAGGCGCTCGCCGGTGGCCGCAAGGCGCTGTCGATCATCAACGACGTCCTGCTCGAGGGCATGAAGGTGGTCGGTGACCTGTTCGGCCGGGGCGAGATGCAGCTCCCGTTCGTGCTGCAGAGCGCGGAGACGATGAAGACCGCAGTGGCGTTCCTCGAGCCGCACCTCGAGAAGTCCGACGCCGGCGGCAAGGGCGTCTTCGTGATCGGCACCGTCAAGGGCGACGTGCACGACATCGGCAAGAACCTCGTCGACATCATCCTGACGAACAACGGCTACGAGGTCCACAACATCGGGATCAAGGCGTCGCTGCAGACGTTCGTCGACAAGGCCAAGGAAGTGGAGGCCGACGCAATCGGGATGAGCGGCCTGCTCGTGAAGAGCACGATCATCATGCGCGAGAACCTGCAGGAGCTGAACAATCTCGGGCTCGCCGACACGCCGGTCATGCTCGGCGGCGCCGCGCTCACCCGCAATTACGTCGAGGTCGACCTGCGCAAGGTCTACGAAGGTCGGCTCTTCTACGGCAAGGACGCGTTCGAGGGTCTGCACACGATGGACACGCTGATGAACGGCAAGAAGTCCGGCGACCTCGACCCGGACTTCGGGCGGGCCGCGGGCGGGCGCAAGCTTCCGCCACGCAAGTCCCAGCTCGAAGCTGACGAAGCCGCCGCCGACATCGTGGTCCCGGCCCGCTCGGACGTTGCGATCGACGTGCCGATCTTCACTCCTCCGTTCGTCGGCGCGCGCGTCGCGAAGGGGATCTCGCTCGACGAGATCGCCGGCTACATCAACGAGACCGCGCTCTTCCGGAACCAGTGGCAGTTCCGGCCCCAGGGCGGCGAGTCGGACGAGGAGTTCAAGGCAGGGATCCGCCCGCAGCTGCGCGCCGCGCTCGATGAGGCCAAGGCCGAAGGCTGGTTGGTTCCCGCAGTGGCCTGGGGCTACTTCCCCGTCAACGCGGAGGGCAACGACCTCGTCGTGTGGAAGGACGACGACCGGCGCGACGAGCGGCTGCGGTTCCACTTCCCACGCCAGCGCAAGGACCGTTTCCTCTGCATCTCGGACTTCTTCCGGCCGGTCGAGACCGGTGACGCCGACTACGCCGCATTCCACGTCATGACCGTGGGCGGGCGAGCGTCGGAGCGCGAGCGCGAACTCTTCGCGGCGAACAAGTACGCCGAGTACCTCTTCACACACGGCCTCTCGGTGGAGATGACCGAAGCGCTCGCCGAGCTCTGGCACCGACGCATCCGTGAGGAGTGGGGCTTCGCCGACGAGGACGGGCCATCCCTCGCCGGCCTCTTCCGCCAGCAGTACCGCGGCTCGCGCTACTCATGGGGATATCCGGCGTGTCCCGACCTCGAGGACCAGGTGAAGCTCGACGAGCTGCTCACGCTCGAGAAGATCGGCGTCAACCTGACCGAGGAGTTCCAGCTCGAGCCCGAGCAGAGCACCTCGGCGATCATCGTCCCCCACCCCGAGGCGAAGTACTTCATCGCCTGAGCTCGCGTCGACCCCGCCGGCGTTCAGCTGGCCGGAGACGTGCAGGTCTCGGTGATGGCCTGGGTGCGTTCGAGCTGTACCACCCGCTGGGCCGGAGTCCGTGTCCCGGTCGAGACGATCGCGTCGAGCACGTCGAGGTACTGGCGGTCGGCAATCAGCGAGTCCGCGACACACGCGGCCAGATCGGGCTTCGACCCCCGGGACAGCCCGTTCAGGATCAGCTGGTTGCGGACCGCGGGCACGGTCAACGCGAGGTCCGGCGATCGGTCTGCTGCGGGTCCGGGGCCGAGAGCGCACGATTCGAAGGCGACGGTCGCTCCGTGAAGGCGCACCGAGCTCGCACCCGCGGGCCCTTGCCCGGCCCAGGATCTCAGCGCTCCGGTCAACCTCTGCGCTCCAAGCACCGTCGCGGTGCGCACGGCCGCCCGAACACAGGCCCGTCCGTCCCGGATGAAGGCAACGGCAGAGCTGCCGGTCCAGTCGTCCGCGGCAAGCAGCGCGTCCGTAGGCGCGAGGCGGCGCGCGAGGGTCACGTAGAGGGTCATCGCGCCGAGCGGCGCCGGGCGCCCGATGCGACGGTCGCCCTCGCGAAGCTTGGGCTCCGGGACTTGGATGCGAAAGCGCGAAGCCGGGCCCGCGACGGGGTTGAGCACCTCGACCTGGTGAGCCGGCGGTGTGCGAAACGCCGCGTCGATACCGCGTTCGCCGCCTGCGATCTTGAGCGCGCTGACCAAGTTCGGTCCGAACGTGTACGGGCCGCCACCCAGGGCGAACGCGGCCCAGGGCACTGCGTACTCCGTCCGTACCTGTCCGTCAGCGCCGTTCGCTACCTGCTCCTGCTGCGCCGCACTCAGCGTCGCGACGTACGCCGTCTCGACGCGCATCGCGTCGCCCTCGATGAGGGCGTGGAACGGTTGGGCCGCGTCAGTGTCATGGAGCCGGGAGAGGGTCCCGGACAAGTCGAAGTGCTGATCCTGCAGCGTGTGCGTGAGCTCGTGCGCGAGGGTGGCTCCCGTCGCGATGCCGATGTCATGGCCTCGGACCACCACCTCCTTCTTCGTGGGGTCGTAGAACGCGACGAGGATGTCCGCATCCAACCCCTCGAGGTCGGGCACCGAGAACTCCTCAGGCAGCAGGCCGAGCGCGCGCAGGACGACTTCCTCCCGGTAGATCGCCTTCGTCCCGCGGATCACATGGTTGTGCTGCAGCTGCTCCGCGACCCGATGGCGGAACTGCCGGTTCGTCGTGAAGACCACGGGCACCGGATGCTTGAAGCGCAGACCGCGCAACCGCTCGACTTCCTTCGCGATCGGCCCGACCCGCGCTTCCCAGTGTTTCGGGGTGGAGGTCGCACTCGCCGGCACGACACTCAGGGCAAGGGTGCCGCCCATCACCAGGGACACCACCGCGGCGGACCAGCGTCGCCGCGTCGAGCGCGTCGTTCGCCTCCCCGATCCCGCGCGCCTCATCGCGCCGCGGCGGTCACCGCGTTGGACACGAGCAGCAGGTACCAAAGACCCGGCAATGCGAGGACCACCGCGAGCAGCCATCGCTGCCACACCTGCGGGACCCAAGTCGCGAGCACGACCGCCATCATCGGGATCAACCCGTACGCGAACCGGGTGTCCGCTCCGTAGAGGATGTGCGTCGCCACGTAGTACAGGATCACGTAGTACGGCCCGGAGATCGCGACGACGACGAAGTAGGACAGTCCGATCGATCGGTGGATGCGATCGATCGGCCACCTGGCGAGCAGCGGAAGGAGCAGGAGCCCGATCTGCACGTAGACCGCGATCTGGATGAGCAAAGCGAGGACCCAGTCGAATCGCCACGCCGCGGGGATGAAAGCGCGCAATGTCGTGACCAGGAGGAAGAGCGGCTGCTTCAACAGCTCCAGAGGGTCCAGGTGCGAGATCCGGTACCGGGCCCACGGTTGGATGTGATCGATCGGCTTCTGTTGCAGGCTCGTGACGACCAGACCCCAACCACCCGTGGCGACCAGCGCACCGGCAACCATCGTGATGCCGAGCAGCCAGCCCCACTTCGGTCGACCGGCCCACCACTGCTGGAGCACCACACCCAAGGCGAGCGCGCCGACGATCAGGAGCGCGCTCGGCTTGATCAACCCACCGACGATCCCCACCAGCGCGCCGATCAGCAGGTGCGGATACCGCAGCTTCGGGGCCTTCATCAGACCGACGACCGCCCACAAGGCGAACGCGCCGAAGCTCCACACCGCGATGTCGTTGCTGACCGATGACGCCGCCGCGAGCAGCGGTGGAGAGAGAGCCAATCCCAGGCTCACGACGACCGAGAACGTCATTCCCAGCGCGAGTCGACGAAGGGTCAGGTAGAGCCCGATCGCCCCGA